>CAZSVW010000006.1:0-21277 GCA_964610485.1 Candidatus Hydrothermarchaeota archaeon
GGTCACCAGGCAACGGATATAACATTAACCGAGGAGGAAATAGAGGACCTCATTTTTAAGATTGCGAAATATAATCGTAGAACAATAAGCGACCACGCACCACTGCTTGATGCCCGTCTTCCAGACGGTTCAAGAGTTAATGCCACCCTCCCAGCGGTAACTCCCAGAGGGGCTACCCTTACTATCAGGAAATTTAGGAGGATCCCTCTAACTATAGTGGACTTGATAAATTTAAGAACACTTAGTCCTTTGGCCGCTGCTTTTTTGTGGCTGGCCGTTGAGGGTCTGAAAACTAAACCTGCAAATATAATAATCTTGGGAGGGGCAGCTACAGGAAAAACCACCACACTCAATGTTCTTTCATACTTCATTCCAGAAGATGAAAGAATAATAAGTATAGAGGATGTCCAGGAGATAAGTTTAAAGCATAAGCACTGGATTCCAATGGAGACTAAACCTCCGGATATAGAGACAAAGAATGAAATTACCATGGATGATTTATTAAAAAATGCACTGAGAATGAGACCAGATAGGATAATACTTGGTGAAGTGAGAGGAGCAGAAGCTTTAACCCTCTTTACCGCAATGAATACGGGGCATGAAGGATGTCTCTCTACGTTGCATGCGAATTCGGCAAGGGAGGGAATCACGAGGCTCAAATCCCATCCTATGAATGTTCCTTCTGTTATGATTCCAGCACTTGACTTGATAATCGCTCAGAAAAAGCAAGTTGTTGGGGATAATGTGTATAGGAGGATGTTTGAAATAGCTGAGATTTCTGGAAGGGAGGGAGATACTATACTTACTAATATCCTATTTATCCACGACCCTAAGAGGGATATATTGGAGGAAAGGATACTCAATGGCGGATATATCCAGGAGCTTTCTAGACTCACCAATATGAGTGTTAGAGAAATAGATGAGGAGATCTTCTTGAGGGAGAAGATACTCAAGTTGTTGACAAAATTAAATTACAATGCTGACCAGATACATACGCTCGTTCAAATGTACTATAAAAATCCAGATGGTGTAATAGAGCTACTGAGCAGAGAGGTGAGATGATGTTTCCAAAGTTGAATCCGAGACAAATGAAGAAATTAATGCAACAGATGGGAATGAAAATGACAGAAATCAAAGCTAAAGAGGTTATAATAAGAACAGAAGAAGAGGAAATCATAATAGAATCTCCGAATATTGTAGTTGTAGAAGCCATGAACCAAAAAACTTATCAGATTACTGGAAAAGAAAGAGTCAAATCAAAAATACCTGAAGAGGATATTAAATTAGTTGCACAACAAGCTAATGTGTCTGAGGAAGAAGCTAAAAAAGCTTTAGAAGAAGCCAATGGGGATTTAGCTAAGGCAATTATGATTCTCCAAGAGAAATGAAGGTTTTAATGTGTACAGATGGGTCAAAATTTGCAGAAGAGGCAATAGACATCGCTGGATATCTTCTCAAGTTTCACAAGCCTGAGGTTACTGTTCTGAGGGTTGTTCCAGATTTAGTGGAGGATTATAGGGAGTATAGCGAATATTACAATGTTTTTAAAGAAGAACTTCACAGATTGAGAAAACTTGGAATACCTTCTTCGGTTAAGCAATCTTTGGAGAGAGCTAAAGAAATACTTGAGAAATATGGGATAAGTCCAAAGTTAAAAACGAGAATTGGAAAAGCGTCTGAGGAGATACTAAAAGAAGCAGAGGAGGGAGAATATAATTTGATAGTCATGGCATCGTATGGGAGGGGTATAACAAAGTTTATGCTAGGCAGCGTTTCCAGAGAGGTTGTACACAAAGCAGAAATTCCTGTATTGGTCGTAAAGACCAGGGAAGATAGATCGATGATGTGAGGTGGTTTTTATGCTTGAGGATGTAAAAGCTCGGGATGTGATGGTTGCAGATTTGATAACGGTGAGTCCCGATGCTAAAATAGCCTACGCAGACCTTTTGATGACAAGACATAGTATTGGAGGGCTTCCAGTAGTAGAAGGCGAAAAACTTGTAGGAATAATAACTCAAAGAGATATAATGTACGCTCGATCTTACTCGGTCGGAAATCTTGAAGTAAGAGATTTAATGTCTAAGGAAGTTATAACAGTTGAACCCGAGACTCCCCTAAAAGAGATTCTTAGGTTGATGTTGGACAACAAGATAGAAAGAATACCTGTGGTTAAGGATGGTAAACTTTTGGGTCTAGTCGTTCATAACAAAATTTTAAAAAAGGTGTATGAAGTTCTCTAGATAATCAGAAAATCACTAAGATTTTACGCCAAGTACAACATTCTTTACCAGTACTATATCGCCTATAGATTTAATGGCAGCATAAGGTAGCATTATTTTGGATTCTGTGTCAAGGTTTGTACGTTTAAGGAATTTCTTTGACGGTTTTGGTATGAGTATACCCAAAATTTTCCCATTTTCTGGATCTATTACGATATCTTCCAATTCTCCTACCCTACAACCATCTTCGGTATATATTTCTATTCCAGTTAGATTCGTTAGTCTCTTTACCATAGTTGAGTGTTGTTTTTTCTGGTAGAAAAATGTTACTAAAAAAATTAGTCCATGATAATCCTACAGTCTACCGCGATTGCGCCTTTTTCATAAGAAAAAAGTGGATTTATATCAAGTTCGATAATGTTCGGGAATTCTTGACCTAGCTTTGATACTTTTACTAATATATCGGCTAGTGCATCTAAGTCAGATGGCGGGGATCCTCTTACTCCTTCTAAGACCTTATACCCCTTTATCTCCTGTATCATTTTCATAGCTTCTTTCTTATCTATGGGTATAACTCTAAAAGACACATCTTTTAAGATTTCAACAAAAATTCCCCCCAATCCAAACATTATGACATGACCAAATTGTTTATCTCGGACTAATCCGACTATAACCTCTTTTCCGTGCGGAAGCATTTCTTGGACTAGAACTCCACGAATTCTAGCGTTAGGAAAATTATTTTTTGCATTTTCTATTATACTCCTGTAAGATTTTATTACTCCTTTCTCATCCTTTATATCGAGAATAACCCCTCCTATATCTGTCCTATGTAGTATATCAGGGGAGATCAACTTAAGAACTACGGGAAATCCTATTTTTTTTGCTATTTCCTTCGCTTCTTTTTCATTTTTTGCCAGCTCTTCTCTTGGTACAGGTATTCCATATTTTTTCAAAATTTTTTTTGCTTCATATTCTGTCAGAATTTTCATGTAGTATCCTCCCATATTCTACGAGTGCACTTATGGCTTTGACCGCTCTTTTTGGTGTTGGAAAATTTGGAATATTCTCTTCTTTTAGAATTCTTATAGCCTCCTCTACTTGATATCCTCCAATCCAACATCCAACGACAGGTTTCTTTGCTTTTTTAAGGCATTTGGTTAGGGCTCTTGCAGGCTCTATCGGTTCGGTTAGAGCTGTATGTACAAATATCACGATTAGGGCGTCTATTTCTTTACATTTTAATACCGTTTCAATCGTTTTTTTATATCTCTCATAACCTGCGTCTCCGGCAATATCTATAGGATTCTTGGGCGAGGCTATTTCGGGGAGAAATTTCATGAGTTTCTCCTTAATTTTGGAACTTAGCTCTGGTACTTCTAATCCCAGCTCTTCACATGCATCTGCAGCCAGTATTCCAGCACCACCTCCATTGGTTACTATTGCTATCCTCTTACCATGGGCGGGCGGTTGTTGTGCTAAAGCTACAGCTTTATCGAAAAGCTCTTCTGTGTCATTGGCATGGATTACCCCACATTGCTTGAATGCAGCTAAATATATTTCAAAACTCCCAGCTAAAGCACCGGTATGAGATGATGCAGCTCTTTGGCCAGCTTCGGTTCTCCCAGCCTTTACTGCAACTATCGGTTTTTTCCTGCTTACCTTTTTTGCGATTTGCATAAATTTTCTGCCATCCTTGACCGCTTCTATGTACATAGCTATAACCTTTGTTTCCCTGTCCTCTCCTAGGAATTCTAGTAGTTCCTCATCACCAACATCACATTTATTCCCCACGCTTATCATTTTGCTCAATCCTATTTTCTCCCTGATTGTCCAGTCAATCAAAGCTCCGCCTAGAGCACCACTCTGAGTTATAAATGCGATATTTCCTTTAAGCGGCATCGTGGGAGCAAAGCTAGCATTGAGATTATTTGCAGTATTTATGATACCTAGGGTGTTTGGGCCAATTATTCTGGTCTTATTCTTGCATATTCTTTTTATTTCGTTTTCTAGCTCTTTTTTTCCAACTTCTCCAAATCCGGATGAAATTATTATTACTCCTTTCACTTCTTTTTCAACACACTCTTTTAATACTTTAGGGACAATTTCAGCGGGAATAGCTATTATCGCCAAGTCTACCGAATAAGGAATATCTTTTATACTTGGGTATGATTTCATTCCAAGAATAGACTCGGTTTTTGGATTTACCGGGTATATTGCCCCCTTATAACCAGAATAAATTAGATTTCTTAGAATTTCGTTTCCAATTTTACCCTTACTCCGAGATGCACCGATTACTGCCACTGATTTTGGATAAAAAATTTTTGATAGCATTTCATTTCCTTAATTTTACCAATTTCTCCCCTACAAGTTTTTCTACGTTCATAGATTCCATTAATTTTGCTTCGAGTGCTGCTATTTTTCTCTTTAAGCTTTCATTTTCTTTTTTGATAGTTGCCATTTCCTTTTCAATTTTTTCTTTTTCTTTTTTGACTTTTTTTGCATTGGAAACTTCTTTTTCTAGTTCTTCTATCCTCTTCCACAATCTCCTGTTTTCATCTTTTATATAATCAAATTCGGAAAGATTACTTAGCGATGATTTTAACTTTTGTATTTGTATTAACAATTTTTCTCTTTCTTCTTCTAATTTTTTTAATTTTTCTAAATTTTTTTCTAGTTCTTTATTTTTTTCATTTATCAATATTTCTTTAGACTCTAGTTCAGCCTTTATTTTGTCTCTTTCCTCAGTTAACTTTCTATTTTTTTTGTTTAGTGCCTCTATTTCTCTTTCATTTTCTTCTAGTTTATTTCTAAATATATCGACGTCTCTTCTTAGCATTTCTACTTCTCTGCTCAGCTCTTCTCTACCCTTCCTTATATCTTTTATTTCTTTTTCAAGTTCAATAACTCTTTCAGCTAAGGCATAACGTTCTTTTTCTAATTTTTCTATAGTTTTTGCATTTTCTTTTAAAAATTCATCCTTTTCTTTAATTTTATCTGTCAGATCAGATAGTTTACCTTCCATAAATTCATTTTCAGCTTGAAGTTTTTTATTTTCTTTGCTCAACTCCACTATCCTTTCATAGAATTCTCTTACATCCTTTTTTAGTCTTGTATTTTCTTCAACGACCGTTTCAAGTTTAGAAGTTAATGCGGCATGTTCTTCTTTTAGTTGAGTAAATTTATTTCGCAATTCAGAGAGTTCCGCGTTCTTCTTGGTGAGTTCATTGGATAGTCTGTCGATTTCTTTTTCCATTTCATTATTTTTTCTAAGAATTTTCTCTCTCTCTTCTTCTATATCTCTCAATTTAGAAAATGTTTCTTCTTTTTCTTTTTTTATTCTTTTTATTTCAATAGAAAGATCATTCTTCTCTTTATAAACTTTTTTAAAATCTTCTTCCAGTCTCTCTCTTTCCGTTTTCAGTGTTCCAAGTTCTTTTACAGTAACTCCAAGTTTCTCTCCTAATTTTCTAATTGATTTGATTAGTGCTTCGTTTTGCTTGGTTATCAGTTCTTTCTCTTTTTCTATTATTTTCTTATTTTTTAGTTCTTCTTCAAGTTTTGGTATTATCTTGACTTTTTTTTCCAAAATATTTATTTTCTCTTTCAATTTTTTGATTGTTAAAAGTAATTCTTTGTCTTTTAATTCTTTTTCTTCAGTAAAATCAATAGAGCAGTTAAATAGATTTTCAGATAGTTTATTTATTTTTTTCATTAGCGAATTTATCTCTATCTTAATTTCTAGTTCTGATAGTCTATTTAATTGATTAATTATATCTTCTTTTTCTTTATTAAGATTATCTAAATGAATTTTCATCTTTCTAAGTTCATTTAGTCCTTTTTCATAGGATTCCTGTAGGATATTCTTTCTTTCTTTCAGTTTTTCAAGTTCTAAAAGTCTTTTTCTTCTAATTTCGATTTCTTTTGAAATTTTTCCCCTTGTTTCTTTTATCAAACTTTTTAATGCGATCCATCTAGCTACTATGCCCGCCTCATCTTTCACTATTCCCCTACCCAATACTTGGAAGTCTTCTCCTTCTATTACAGTTTTTCTGAAAAATTCCTCGGGCGAGAGTTCTTCTCCATTTTGTGAGCACACCTTTGCTCCTTTAAACAAAATTTTCGCTTCTTTTATAAAGCTTGATAAATTTTCTTCGGATATCTTATTTATTTCTTCTTCTAGGTCAGTTTTTAATTTTAATAACATTTTTTCTGTTTCGTGTAAATTTCTGTTAATATTCTCTGTAGATGTTTCTTTTTTCTTTATGTCCCTCTCTATTTTCATTACGTTCCTCTCTATATTCTCTAGCCTTTTTTGAAGCTCTATCTTTGCTTTTAATTTATGATATAGTTCATCGGCTTTCCTTCTCAGCTCCAATACTTGCTCTTCATACTCTTCGGCGATTTCTTTAATATCTCTTCTGGATGGGTCCACTGATAGACAGTTTTTTAATATTTTGGAAGAAAGAGAGCAGCAATTCATACTTAACCTTCTTATTTCTGCAAGACTTGCAATTGCTTCTTCTGGTCGGATACTATCTAGAGAGCTTATAAGCGATACTAGTTCTTTATTTGAGGACCTAAATTTTTCAATGAGTTCTAACATTCCAATTCACCTAGGCGAGTTTCATGTTCTGAACTTTCTTCTTTCTTAGTTTTTTATGTAGTAGAAATCTCTATTGTAAAAGGTAATATAAAAACCATATTGTGATTGATTTACTGTTTCTTTTTCGACAATTGACTTGGAAAGATTTATAAAAATATCATGAAAAATCCTGATAAAAAAGGAGGTGCATAAGTTGGGCGAGAAGATATACGAAGAATTTGAGCACTATATTGTCCCACCTTCTTGGAAAGATAAAGCATGGGACATAGAGGAATTTAGAAAGTTCCATGAGAGTAAGACTAAGAACAAAGAAGCCATAGAAAAATGGTGGGAAGAATGGGCAAACAAATTAAAGTGGTTCAAGAAGTGGGAAAAAGTATTGGATGACAGCAACCCTCCATTCTATAGGTGGTTTGTTGGTGCAGAGACCAACCTCAGCTATCTGTGCTTGGACTGGCAGATAGAGCAGGGCAGGAAAAACAAAATAGCACTGATATGGGAAGGAGAACCATTTGACGAAGTTACTAGAAGACCAAAAGAGATAAAGAAGTATACTTTCTACGACCTATATAGAAGGACGAATAGGATTGCTTATGCACTAAAAGAGAAACTTGGAGTAAAAGAAGGGGAGATATTAACTTTCTATCTACCAATGATACCGGAGCTTCCTCTCTATATGTTGGCAGTTCAAAGAATAGGTGGAGCTCATAGCATTGTCTACAGTGGCTTTAGTGCACACGCACTTGCAGAGAGGGCAATGGCGGCAGGGTCGAGAATAATAGTAACCGCGGACGGACTCTACAGAAGAGGGAAAATAATAGCACTTAAGGAAATAGTAGATGAAGCGGTTGATATCTGTAAAGAAAATGGACATGAGATAGAGAAGGTTATTGTTGTAAAGAGAACAGATAGGAGCGCAATACCTTGGAACAAGAAAAGAGACATATGGCATCATGAGTTTATAAGATATATTTCTGAAAATGTGAAAGTAGATCCCGTGCCGAGAGGTTCAGAGGACTTTTCCTATATCCTATATACGTCTGGAACTACGGGAAAACCGAAGGGAGCACAGCATAGTATAGGCGGGTATGCAGTAGGACTTTATGCCACAATGAAGATGATTTTTGATATAACCGACGAAGATATATACTGGTGCGCTGCGGACATAGGGTGGGTTACTGGTCATAGTTACATAGTATATGGACCATTAATGACCGGAGCAACAACCTTAATGTATGAGGGTGCTCCCGATTATCCTGGACCTGATAGATGGTGGAACATAATCCATAGGTATGGAGTCACCATATTCTATACCTCACCAACAGCTATACGAATGCTCATGAAATTCCCGCTCGACTATGTGAAGAAATACGACCTCTCCACTATAAGGATTATGCACTCTGTAGGTGAGCCAATAAATCCAGAGGCATGGAAATGGTACTACACAAATATCCTAAATGAAGATGGAGTGGCATCTAGTACGTGGTGGATGACAGAAACGGGGCATATACTTACAGGTCATTTTCCGGGATTAGGCAAGATATTTCCCCTTAAACCCGGGACTAATGGTTTCCCATTACCTGGAGTAAAAATGGAGGTACTTGATGAGGAGGGGAATCCTTGTCCGCCGGGGGAGAGAGGATACCTAGTGGTTACAACGCCTTGGCCGGGGATGTTCATGACCCTGTACCAAGACCCAGAAAGATATCTGGAGGTATACTTCTCTAAATATAAGGATAAAGGATGGTATTACTATACCGGAGATTTCGCTGTAAAAGATAAAGATGGGTATATCTGGGTGCTAGGAAGAGCAGATGACGTTCTCAAGGTAGCAGGACACAGAATAGGAACGGCAGAAGTAGAGTCTGCAATGATTAAACATCCAGCTGTAGCAGAGGCTGCGTGTATAGGAAAACCGCATGAAATCAAGGGAGAGATACCGTATATATTCACTGTTCTAAAGCAGGGATTCATACCAAGCCCCGATTTAGAGAAGGAACTTAAGATGCATCTAAGAAAAACAATTGGTCCAGTAGTTGCTTCTGATGCAACTATACTCTTTGTGGACATGGTTCCAAAGACAAGAAGCGGAAAGATAATGAGAAGATTGCTCAAAGCCGTTGTTACTGGCTCAAAACTTGGAGATACAACCACTTTAGAGGATAAGAAAGCAATAGAAGAGGCAGAAAAAGCTTATGAGCATTTGAGAAAAGCCTATGAAAATGCGGAAAAGGAGGGGAAAAATGAGTGAAGAAAGCAATATAAAAATAAAAGACACAACCGCAAACCCCGCACCCCTCGGTTTGATGGGTTTCGGCATGACCACGGTGCTCCTAAATTTACATAATGCGGGATTCTTTGCCTTAGGGAGCATGATACTTGCAATGGGCATATTCTATGGCGGACTAGCACAAATAATAGCGGGGATAATGGAGTGGAAAAAAGGCAATACATTTGGAACAACGGCATTCACCTCCTATGGGTTGTTCTGGCTAACCTTGGTTGGTTTGATAGTGATACCCTCACTTGAATGGGCGAACGCGCCAGCAAAGACTGCAATGGTCGCCTACCTAACGATGTGGGGCATATTTACAGCGGTGATGTTCATAGGTACACTGAAGTTTAACAAGGCGTTGCAGTTTGTCTTTGCTTCGCTAGCTATACTCTTCTTCCTCCTAGCCATAGGCGATGCAACGGGTAGCACGGCAATAAAGCATCTTGCCGGTTATGAAGGAATAGTTTGCGGGTTTTCAGCAATATACACAGCCCTTGCGCAAGTGTTGAATGAAGTATATGGAAAAACAGTAGCTCCACTATAAATTTTTTCCTTCTTTTCTTTTTTTATTTTATTTTTTTATTTTTTATCGGTTTTCTAATTTTATTCTCCCGATAGTAGTTATCATTATTAAATTCTAGTTTAATTTGAATAAATGTTTATTAACCAAAAAATATATAAAAGGTTAAAGTATTTAACTATCATGGTAGGTGATGTTAATGGACGAGGTGGATTTTCAGATATTGGACATTTTAATGCGTAATTCTAGGGCTACTTATCGGGAGATCTCTGAAAAAATAAAAATCTCTGAAGTTGCGGTGCATAAGCGAATTAAGAAACTTAGGGGGGTAATTAAGAGCTTTACAATTTTGGTAGACCAAAGAGCGTTAGGGAAAGAAACAACCGCAATTCTCATGCTCAAATGTGAGGTTGGGAAGACCAAAGAAATTGCAGAAAAGCTCTCCCATGTAGAGGATATAACTGAGGTATATACAACTTTGGGAGAATACGATTTAATCGCCAAAATAAGAACAAGAGATACTCACACCCTTAAAAAACTAGTTGAAAAAAAGATAAGCATGTTGGAAGGTATAACTGAAATTAGAGCAAGCATAGTTTTTGAGTGTTTCAAAGAGGAGCCAAATCTTATACTTTGCCCTTAGCACAATAAATACATACTCTCAGTTCCGTAATGAAGTGTTCTGAGCATACAGGTCTACCGCATAGGATACACGTATGTCTTGCCAACCTACCACATATATAACATATGGAGGATATCATTCAGAATAGCTTTTTTCCTTGACTTTCTTAAGTATTTCTATAACTTCCTCATCGCCCACGTCGTGCCACTCTTTATATGCATCAGCTACCGCAAAGGGATAACCCCTTCTAATATTAGGACAGTAGATTTCATCAACATGCGGGTAGAGTAAGTTGATACACTCTTCGTGGGCGGTGGGAACTGCCACGATTATTTTAGATTTAAATCTTTTAAGAGAATTTATTGCGGTGAGCATCGTTATTCCCGATGCAATTCCATCATCTACTACTATCAAAATTTCCTTTCTCTCATTTTTTCTAAGTGGAAATCCGAACTTTTTTCTTCTATGCTCTATTATCTTCCTTACTTTTTCTATATCCCCTTTGATTTCCCTTTCAGATAGGTTTAGGTATCTAACGATTTTTTCGTTAAGCAAGAAGCTACCATCCCATGCTATAGCTCCATATCCCGCTTCTGGATTAAATGGAATTGGTATTTTCTTTACGATTATAAGTCGTAGTGGAATCTTCAGAATACTAGATATCTCATACGCTACAGGAACTCCTCCAGAGGGAATAGCAAGCAATATCGCATCTGGGTTTCCTTTATATTTGCTTAGCATTTTTGCAAGTATTTCTCCAGCGTTTTTTCTGTTTTTGAACACAAATAACCTATTTCTCAGCGAAGGTATATCGTGGAGTTTTCCCATACAAAAGCTTTATTTATGCAGTTTAAAAAATTTTTTAATCAATGATAGTTGGCATGATTTTTGGTGAAGTGGGGTATAGCAGCTTCAATTTTGTTGTAAATAAAAACTATAATTTGCAAAAGGGGGAGTATGTTAAAGTAAATCACGAGGTTTATGGATGGGTGTTGGCTCAAGTAACCAGCCTTAGAAGATACAATGAGATGTACTCTTTGAGCGTGATAACTGGGGAGTCTGTCCCTAGAGAAGATGCCAGTGAGAGAATAATAGCATTTGCTAAGGTTATAGGATATCTGGATGACCGTGGAATGTTAAAATCTCCTAAAATACCATTTAAACCTGGAGAAAAAGTTTATAAAGCAGATGCAGAGCTTATAAGAAGAACGCTCAAACTTGAAAAAAGAAGAGGGGCTTACTTGGGTTTATTAGAGGGGCATAATATCCCAGTGTATTTAAATGTAAATAAACTTGTTCAGAAACATATAAGCGTACTAGCAAAAACTGGAGCGGGTAAATCTTACACTGTGGGGGTCTTGGTTGAAGAACTCTTAGAGAAAAAAGTTCCGGTAGTTATAATTGATCCCCATGGAGAATATTCCTCACTTAAAGAGCCCAATCAAAATCCGAAAGAATTAGAGTTAATGGGCAAATTTAAGATTTCTCCTAAGGGATATGAGAATGTAGTTGAGTATACTCCCAATCCAGGCGTAAATCCACAGTGCGATAGGAAACTGGCACTTGATATCACAAAACTATCAATCAACGATTTTCTCGAGATGCTCCCGGGTAAAGTAAGCGATACCCAGAAAGGAATTCTCTTTGAGGCATTAAAAGTCGTTAGGAGCTATGGGAAATTTACCCTTAAAGATCTAATAGATGTGATTCAAGAACATGAATCTAAAGGTAAATGGAATTTGATTACAAATTTAGAAATGCTCAAGGATAGTAAAATTTTTGAAGGCCCCCCAGTTACTCCAGCAGATTTGGTGAAAAGAGGACAAGCTTCTATAATAAATCTCAGAGGAGTAGCGCCAGAAATTCAGGAATTGGTGGTTGCAAGGCTTTCTAAGGAGATATTTGAGGATAGAAAACTTGGTAAAATTCCTCCTCTTCTTTTCTTGATAGAGGAAGCCCATAATTTTGCTCCAGAACGCGGTTTTGGAACGAAGTCTTCTTCGCATATATTGAGAACAATTGCGAGTGAGGGGAGAAAATTTGGAATGGGTCTCTGCGTAGTTACTCAACGACCAGCGAGGATAGATAAGAGTATCTTAAGCCAGTGCAACACCCAGATTATACTTAAAGTAACCAATCCAAACGACTTAAGAGCGATAAGCCAGTCAATAGAGGGATTTACTTCAGAACTTGAAGAAGAAATAAAACAATTAGAACCAGGAATAGCCTTGATTGTGGGAGATGTAGTAGAGCAACCTATCTTTGTCAATATCAGGGTTAGAAAATCTAGACATGGGGGGGCTTCCGTTGAGGTTGTAAAAGAGCCTAAAAAGAAGAAAGTAGAAGGAAAAAGCTGGATTTGGAGGATATTTTCAAAAATATGATTGAAAAGTTAAATAAAATACAGGAAAAACTTAAAGAAAAAATAATTTTGACCGATTGCTTTGGAAGGTTGGAATCTGTAGGGGGGGCTGATGTTCATTATCGTGAGAATAGGGGAGCATGTGGTTTCGTTGTTATGAAAGATGGAGATGTAATAATCAGAGAAGTTACGGAAATGGATGTGAAATTTCCGTATATCCCTGGATATTTTGCATTTAGAGAAGCTCCATTGATAATAAAAACTGTAAAAAAGTTTAAGAATGGGTTGGATCTCCTATTTGTTAATGGGCATGGTATAGCGCATCCAAGATATTATGGCCTGGCCTGCCATGTTGGGCTGGTTTTGGATATTCCTACAGTAGGTATTGCCAAAAGACTACTTTGCGGAGAAGAAAAAGGAGGAAAAATTTTCTATAAGGAAAAAGTTGTGGGGTACAAATATAGAGGCACATATGTCAGTCCGGGACATAAGATTTCTGTTGAGACCTCTCTTAGGGTTGTTAGGAGATTTGACCTTTCTCACGGATTGCCTGAACCATTATATATGGCTCATATTCTGGCTAAGGAGAGTGTATGAGGATGAGAGGAGTAGACCTCATGCTATTAATAGCACTTGCGAGGAGGGGCGGGGTATATGCTCATGCTATAGTAACTACTCATGATTTGGGAAAAGAAATAGGAGTATCACAACAGACAGCATCGCGAAAGTTGAGAGAGTTAGAAAAAGAAGGTTATCTCATTAGGGAAACATTCCTGAAAGGTCAGAGGATAAGATTATCATCCAAAGGAATTAAATTACTAAAAAAAGTTTACACAGATCTTAAGGAAGTCTTTGATGAGAGTTTTCCATTTATTTTTAAGACAAAGGCAAAAGTAGTATCGGGACTTGGAGAGGGTAAATATTATATGCAGATACCTGCCTATCAGAGGCAATTTGAAAAAAAATTAGGTTTTATTCCCTTTCCCGGAACTCTAAATTTGCGTCTATATGAGAGAGAAGGACTTAGGTTAAGATATTATGTTGAAAAACACAGGGGGATAGAGATTAGAGGATTCTCTTATGATGAGAGAACATTTGGAGGAGTAAAGTGTTTTAGAGCAGAAGTAGATGGAATAGGAGGGGCAGTAATTTTTCCAGAGAGAAGTCATCACGGATTCGACGTTGTAGAATTTATATCCAAAGTACATGTGAAGAAGGAAAAAAATTTGAAAGATGGAGATGAAGTTTGGTTGAAGATAATTTTTATATAAATTGATATCAATGATTTTTATTTTGGTGATTTACAATGCCGATCCAGAAGACAGAAAAAATATGGATGAATGGAGAGTTTGTCCGATGGGAAAATGCGAAAGTCCACGTCCTCACTCATGCATTACACTATGGTAGTGGGGTTTTTGAGGGAATTAGATGCTATAAGACAGTCGACGGTCCGGCCATCTTCAGGCTTAGAGAGCATATAGAGAGGTTATTTACCTCTGCTAAGTTGCATTTCATAGATATCCCCTATTCAGTAGAAGAGATATGTTCGGCAACTAAAGAGTTAGTTAAAGTAAATAATCTCGAGGAGTGCTATATAAGGCCAATAGCATTTAGAGGATATGGTGAGATGGGACTTAATCCGTTGAATAACCCTGTTGAAGTTGCAATAGCGTGCTGGCCTTGGGGGACTTATCTAGGTGAAGAAGGTTTAAAAAAAGGTATTAGGGTTAAAATTTCGTCTTTTCAGAGAATCAGCCCAAACATTCTACCACCCACTGCAAAAAATACAGGACAGTATGCGAACTCTATTCTAGCCAAATTAGAATCTTTAAAGTGCGGTTATGACGAAGCGATTTTACTCGATTATCGTGGATTTGTAAGCGAGGGGCCCGGAGAGAATATATTTGTTGTGAAGAATAAGATAATCTACACTCCACCTGAGCATGCCAGCATTCTCAAGGGAATAACTAGGGATTCGGTAATTACGATAGCTCGAGATTTGGGATATAAAGTTATTGAAAAAGAGCTTACTAGGGCAGATTTATATACCGCGGACGAGGTATTCTTTACAGGAACAGCGGCAGAAGTTACACCTATCAGGGAAATTGATGGATATGTGATAGGAGACCCGGGAGAAGTAACAAAAGAGTTGCAGCAGAAGTTTTTTGAGATTACTAAAGGAAAAGTGGAGAAATACAAGAAATGGTTGGAGAAAATTTAATTTTTGACCCCCATGTTCATGTATATCCTTCGGCTAGGGAACTGCCTCTTGAAGTAAAAGAGGCAGCTTTGGAATACTACCTCAAGACTGGACTGGATATAAGAAGATATGCAGATGAAGAGGACCTTTTCCAAGAGCTAGATAGGCTAAGAATAGATAAAGCATTTATAGTTCCAAGACCTGCAAAAGATAATTCTGAAGCGGAGAGGATAAATAACTATGTGTCAAGCCTTAGAAGAACATACTTGGACGCTTTTGCTACCGTGAACCCCTGTCAAAAGGGGGCGATAGAAGAGTTACAGAGGGCTATATTAGAGCTAAAGTTAATAGGACTAATGTTCGATCCGCATGAGCAGGATATAGATTTTTCTTCTCAGGAAGTTTGGAGATTAATGGAGGAAGTAAAAATTTTAAAGATCCCAATTTACATCCATCTAGATTTTCTTAAAGGTGAAAAAATCGATATTGAGGGTATAAATGAAATTATAACATGTTTTTCAGATATAAATTTCATATTCTCTCACTTTGCAAAATATGAAGATAAAAATATACCGAGCGTACTTCCAGAGAAAAATGTTTATTTTGATACCTCTCATGTATCTGAAAAGTTCATCGAAAACTTCATAGAGCAACATGGCGTTGACAACTTAGTCTATGCTTCGGACTTTAAGTATAATGTGTATCCAGTGTACGAAATTGAAAAGATAAAGAACCTAAACATAGGGGAGAGGGATAAAAGAAAAATATTCTACTTTAATATTTCCGGCTTGTTATAAATTCTGTTATTTTCTTTAATTTTTCTATCGAACTATTTTCCAGACCCGTCTTGTTTAGATTTTCAAGTGCTTTTTTCTCATATTCTTTTGCAATCTTTATTGAGAACTCTCTTGCTCCATATTTTTCGAGTATTTCCAATATTCTAGAGATATCTTCTTCACTAATCTTTTTACTTCTCTTATACACATTTGTTAGGAATTTTTTGTCTTTTTTCTTAGTTTTCTCCATTGCATATATTATTGGCAGGGTTTTTTTCTTATTCCTTATATCACTGGCTTTTGGTTTCCCTGTTTTTTCCTCTTTCCCCCATATTCCTATTATATCGTCTATTATTTGGAAAGCCATCCCTATATTATGCCCAAAAAGTCTGAATTTTTCAATTATTTTCCTATTTTCAGTGGCTAAAATCGCCCCAATGTGGGTGGAAGCCTCTATTAAGGCAGCGGTCTTTTTACTTATCATTTTCAGATACATGTTTATGGTTATATCTATTCTTTTTTCATATTCCATATCCAAAAACTGCCCTTCGCAAAGTTCCATTACAGTTTTATTTAATATTTCGAGTACGTCCACTATTTTCGCATCGGTTACGTTGACCTCCCTCAACCTCAGGGCACATAAATTTGCAAGTACATGCATTCCATCTCCCACATTAATTGCATGAGGAATGCCCCATAATTTCCAAACAGTTGGTCTATGCCTACGTTGTTCGTCCATATCTTCTATATCATCGTGAATTAGAGAGAAGTTATGGATTAATTCTATAGCCGCTGCAACAGGTAAAGCTTTATCATAAACCCCGCTGATTGCTTTATAAGATAATAGACATAGAGTTGGTCTAAATCTCTTGCCCCTGTATCTCTTGGTTTCTTTAAACTTTTCATCTACCCATCCCAGGTGGTATTTCATCATATTGTAAAGTTGAGAGGGGAATCTCCTCTGGCCAATGCATCTCTCGATTTCAGAATCTACCATATCCACATGCTCTAATAGTATCTCTTCTCCTTCCATGGCCTCACTCCACTATACTAACCTTAATTAATGAAATCACAGGGACTCCTTTGATCTGTTTTAGATTTTTTTTATCTACTACTACCACAGCCCCGATAGGTTTTGCTCTCAAGTTCTCAAGCAATTCTATCGCATCCCTTATAGTTTTACCGCTCGTTGCTATGTCATCAACTATTAACACTTTCTTTTTCTCTACGCGAGAAAAGTTAGATAGCAAAAAACTGGATAGGGATTTTTTGTTAGGTTCCCAAAAATGTTTTTTTGGTCTTATTACAGCTAGCTCTGTTTCCATTTCCTCCGCCATTAATGTAGCTATGGGCAGCCCACTTACAGCTATTCCAGCAATCACATCCGGAGATTCCATTTCACCTTTTTCTATCGAGGTTTCTACTAGGTGTACCATACCTAAGGCGATGTATTTCAACACTTTGGGATTCGTGCCTATACTTCTCCAGTCAACGTATATATCTCTGGGTTTCTTTTCTAAGTCTTGGGTTATAAGCCAGAGTGCAGTCTCTCTCGAGATATTGAGCTCATCCGCTATTTCTCCCGTAGTAAATCCCCTCTCTTTTAATTCTTTTGCTCTCTCGATTAGTTCATCGATGTTTTTCATTTCTTACTCCTCTTTGCAATTTTTTTAAGCTCCGACCCGCACACGTCGCATTTTCCTTTATAATTGAGAGGAAATATTTTTCCGCATCCCTTACATATATTTTTCCATTCAAAAACTTCTTTTATCCCCCTCTCGTATATTCCTCTATACTTTATCTTCATTACAGTTGCGACATTCTGGATATCGTAGTCGTCTGTTATGAGAGTGCCATTTAATTCGTGTGCGAGAGCTATCAATTTTATATCCGTTTTAGAGAGATTGAGTAGGTCTCCAGTTTTAGCTGCAATTCTCTTTACTTTTTCAATTTCTTTTCTGCTGGGTTCTAAAATCCTCAGTTTTCCTTGAGATAGTGCTATCTCGGCTCTTGTCCTGGTATACATGTTTTTTAGCTCATTTATAACTTCGTTTATAGTAAAACACTCTCCTTCTATAGGAAATCCAGATATGAATGCAACTGAGTCAAGAATCAACTTTTCTGATTTTTTCATAGAAATTTCTACCTAACTTTATGAATTTCGCTTTATTTTTTGAAAGTCTAACTTTTATATTATCTTTAACTTCAAAAATGTGTTTTCCATCCAATACCGCTACGGGGGATTCTCCACAAATTACCTTAATCTCAACTTCAGATTTATTTGGAACTACTATTGCCCTCCTGATCCCGTCAAATACGCATATAGGTGTCACTATAAATGCGTTGACATCCGGATGCACGTAAGGTCCTCCAGCAGATACGCAGTATGCTGTAGAACCAGTTGGAGTTGATACTATAATTCCATCTGCCTTTAACTTTCCAATTGAAAATCCATCTATCAATATTTCAAGATGGAGCATTTGAACAGGTAAACTGGAGACTAAAGCGACTTCATTTAATACTTCCCCCAATTTTTCCTTAGATACAACTTCGAGCTTGTCTCTCATTTCGATCTTGAATTTCCCGTCAATTACCCTTTCTATTGCACTCTTCCAGTCTGTTGGCTCTACCTCAGTTAAGAACCCCCTGGTACCAAAGTTTATTCCGAGTATTGGGATTTTTCCTCCAGTATAATGTACCGTCCTTAAAATTGTTCCGTCTCCTCCAAGAGCAATTATATAGTCTACTTCCATTTCTTTGATTTCCTTTCCTTTCTCTCCGAGTCTCTCTGCTATCTTTTTTTCTATGTAATACCCTATTTTTTTGTTATTTAAGAATTTTATTAATTTTTTAGAAATATTTATTGCTTTTTCGTCATTTTTAGCTACTATTCCTATTTTCATAGGTATTTCAGCACCTCCCTATGGAGTTCCGAATTGCAAGTTGCTACTATTTTCATTCTTTTGATTTCATATGGTTCTATCTCTATTTCTCGACCCTTCTCATCGGTAATCGTACCTCCCGCCTTCCTGAGTATGAAGCTCGATGCCGCAATGTCAACATTTCTTATAGTGCCTCTTAAGTCTATATACCCCTCAAAAATTCCGCACGCCACATAACACATTTCAAGAGCAGCACTACCTAGAGTTCTAGTTGTTAAAGCTTTTTGTAGGATATTTGATGGAATTCCCCCCTTGAGATATACCGAAAAAACGCTTTTTTCTAGGTTTTTTTTCTTTGAGGTGGTTATCTTCAGTCCATTCAGGGTAGCGTTTTTTCCCCTTTCCGCATAGAATGTATCTCCATTCACCAAGTTCTTTACATATCCCGAAAAGAACCCATGTTTGTCGATGAAAGCTATTGAAACGGCAAAAAATGGGATGCGATGAAGAGCGTTAAATGAGCCATCTAGTGGATCGAGGATGCATGTATATTCTGGATTTTCTGAACCGAATCTTACCAATCCACTTTCTTCACTTAGTACCATTACATCTAAGTTTTTTAGCACATCAAAGCAAGCTTTTTCGGCTTCTACATCTATTCTCTGTGTTTTGATATCTTTTATCCGAATATACTCCTCTCCTTCGGGAGAGTTGATAAGATGAGAAATTCTGTTAAGTACCCGTTCTGAGATATCCTCGCAAATTTTAAACATTTGAATTAATTTTAAAAACCTAAAGGATTTATAATTTATGAAGGTGAGTCAAATGTCGACGAGGACTGTAGAAGTGAATGAATTGAAGGTTGGAAAATTTGTTGTAATTGATGGAGCTCCATGTAAGATTTTGAAAATATCTACAGCTAAGACTGGAAAACACGGGTCTGCTAAGGCGAGGATAGAGGGAATAGGGATTTTAGACAACCAAAAAAGAACGATGGTTCTTCCCACAGATGCCAAAGTGGAAGCTCCGATAATCGATAAGAGGGCAGCCCAAGTATTGGCTTTTATCGGAGACAATGTTCAGATAATGGATTTAGAAACTTACGAGACATTCGAACTTCCAAAACCTAGTGCAGATGAGTTGGAGGGAAAAGAACTTAGTATTGGAGGGGAAGTGGAGTATATAGAGGTAATGGGACAGAGAAAAATAACCAGGGTCAAATGAGCTTTCTTTTTGTTTCTCCACCGACTTTTGCTAGGAGAGAGACGGATATAAAAGAAGCTAAGTATGTAGTAATAGGCATTCCTTTTGATTCTTCTCAAAGCTATAGGGTAGGTTCCAGATATGCCCCTTCCTTCATTAGAGAGGCATCTAGAGAGCTAGAGGACTATGATATACTAGAGGATGTGGATTTAACACAGCTTAAAATAGCCGATATAGGGAATATAGAGGTGTCCCATGGCGACTTTAAAGAAACTTCTAAGAGAGTAATAGAGACAATTAAAGAGGTGGTGAATGAAAATCGTATTCCTGTAATTTTGGGAGGAGAGCATACCATTACAAGTATGGTGGTACAATCTTTTGAAAGAAAAGTTAAGTTCGTATGTTTTGATGCTCATTTAGACTTTAGAGAAGAGTATTTGGGTAATATGTATTCTCATGCATGCACCTTAAGGAGGGTGGGAGAAAGCATCGGATTCGAGAATATGATGGTGATAGGTGTGAGAAGCGCTCTTAAAGAGGAGTTTGAGGAGGCAATTGGGAAAGGTGTAAGGATAGTGAGGGTAGACGAGACTAAATCGAACTTAAAAAACACGATCGAAGACTTCACCAGAAATAAGGATATTTACCTCTCTATAGATATGGATTGTTTTGACCCTAGAGAGGCTCCTGGAGTATGCAATCCAGAACCCCAAGGTTTAAGCTTTACAGATATAGTCGATGCCTTAGATTTCTTAGATAACTGTAATTTAATAGGTTTTGATATAGTTGAGGTGTGTCCTCTTTATGACACTTACACCCCGGTGCTAGCCGCAAAATTAATATTCAAGATACTGGCAAAGAACGATAAAATATGGAAAACCTCCCAATCGAAATAGCCACACATCTATATTTGACTAAATTTGGAGGATGGACGAGGGAACTTAAGGATAATGAAGTAGGACTTAATGTTAACTGTTTAAAGCAAACTAAGCTTTTTCCGTACGATTTTGTAATTATAAAAAAGATAGAAGAAAGAAAAACAAAGCCCCTATTTAAAAGGGAAATATTCAAAATAGTTCCATTAGATAAGTCATCTCCAGAAGCCTATATAAAATCCCTAGGAGGAGAAATTGTCTTACCTTACGAAAAATCTGAGGAGGAGATAGAAGAGGGAGATTATCTAATCTTGAATACTTCACTAAATAGGTTTGAACATCCAGAATTCTGGATGGAACATCTCATCTTCAGCATGCTCAAGAATTTCAGGAATAAAAATTGAGCGCCGGGGATGGGATTTGAACCCATGAGGAGCAAAGCTCCAGTGGATCTCGAATCCACCGCCTTCCCTGGCTAGGCTACCCCGGCTTTATCGTACCTTTTTCTATTAACTTCTGTGTATTTTTTTGTTACTCACTTTTTTATTTTGAAAAAATGCAAATATTTTTGTATTTTTATATTCTACAAAATATATTATGTATAATATATTTTATACTGTATATAATCTCTCAAGTTCGCTATATAAAAATTTTATGCAATAATTTTTTAAAAATGCAAATAAATTTGTAATATAAGATTTAATGTGGGAGTTGGCGTGATTTAAAAACACCATTATTTT
>CAZSVW010000007.1:0-20985 GCA_964610485.1 Candidatus Hydrothermarchaeota archaeon
TGAAATATAGGAAAATGAGAGTGATTTATGTTTAGTTTGGTAGTGGTTTTTGGAGCACCTTAATTAATATATCTCTCATACCAAGGTATATCAGGATATTTTTGTTTTATTTCCCAAGGAATATTTCTTACAGCCTCTCCAATAATCTCAATGCGTCGTATTACAGAATCTTGTAACTGCACATCTTCTATAAAATCTTCAAAAGTCTTTCCTTCTATGTATCTTTCAATCAAATTTATACTTTCCAAGATGTGGTCTATAAATATAATGGGGTCTTTTTTACTCATATAATCACTTTTTGCTCTTTTAACACTCTTTCCTTTAGTAAGGGATGGAGAGATCTGTATGTAATGAGGTCTACATTTCTGCCTAACCTATCCTCAAGGGCATATTTAAGACGTACCAAATCTAGTAAACTCTTATCATCTCCAGAGAACTCTACTATAATATCTATATCACTATCTTCTCTAAGCCCTTCCTTTACTATTGAACCAAATAACGCCGCTTTTTTAACTCCAAATTTTTTCAAAACTTCCACAATAGAAGCTTTAATTATTTCTATGTCTTTATTCATCGTTTAATAATTTTTATTTTACCGTTTATCAAGTTTTTTATTTTTTGACCTTTTTATGTAACGGTAACCCTCGTTTTTATTTGATAATTCTGTAAGGTCATTTATAGATATTTTAAAATGAAAGATATAGCACTCTCACCACTAAATTTGAATAGCATTCTATCTAAAAGTGCAAGAGAGAAATTTATCTTTCTACAAGCATCACGAAGGGCATTTTCAATTGATAAGTAAATCTTTTCATTTCCTTGAATTTTGTCTGCATTAATATTCAAGCCAAAATATTCTTTTAAAATGCGTATAACCCTCGTATCAAGCGCAATGACATCATGCGATAGTCCTACGCTAATCATAAAATCAGATGCACTTTTAAGTTTGAAATACCGAGTTCTCTTAATAAGTTTGTTCCGTATATAAGCATAATCATTTTCATGTGAAAGACCGTTTAGAAGTACAATACGTCCATTTTTTACTACATTTGGGTTATTGAGTAATTCATCAATTTTTGCAGCCTGTTTGTTATAAAATCTAGTAGCTTTATATTTTTTTAGAATTTGAGCAATATATTTTTGTCTGTCTTTTGCAATAGATAAAAGTCTATTTAAACTTATTTCTGTTTTAAATTTCTCCCATTTTTTATTTGCCTTAAGATTATCAATCATTCTCGCCCCACCCACAACGCAAAACTGAGTCACTAATTTCAACCAAAGGTCTTCATCCCCAAGAAAGGAATAATCTCCTAATTCACGTAATTCTAACTCCTTTGACCGGGTTTTGGGATCTAAGTTACCATAAAATTTTTCATAATATTTTTTGATTTTCTTTAATAGTCTAATATCTTCATCCGAAAGGGTTGTTTTATAATTATTCACATTTATTTCCATCCCTCTACCTCCTTAGCCCCCGCATATCTACAAATACACAATCGGCACAAACTTCACCTTCGTCTTTCCTATCTCCTTCTCACCCCAGAAATCCTTTGTTACAACTAAAGCATTTTTTGGCTTGTAATTTTTTAAGAAGCTATGAAAACTCCTTGTTATCTTTGGTTTCTTAAAACTTTCAAATTTTACCTCGATCGGGATTATTCTGGTAATATCGCTTAAAACAAAATCAACCTCTGCTTTTGCAGTTGTGCGCCAGAAGTTAATAAATAGTTCTTCTGTCTCAAGCTGGTTGAGAACAAAATTTTCTGCTAATTTCCCGGCATCTTCTCTTAACTCTAAATCATTAAAGTTATTTATTGCATAATTCCTTAGCCCATAGTCATAAAAATATACCCTAGGATTTTTTCTTAGCTCTGTAACTAAATTCCTATGAAAAGGTCTCAACAGCTTTATAATATAGGTTTGTTGCAGAATATCGAGCAAACGTACTATGTTTTTAAAGTAGGTATCGCAATAGGAAGAAAGTTTTTCATAGGAAATTAAATTACCTAAGGTAAAAGCAAGTATTGATATTAACCTTCTAAATCTTGTTATATCTGTAATTTGAAGATAGGCAAGAACGTCCTTTTCTATATACGTATTAAAAATATTCTTTATGACAATTCTTTTCTCTTCTTCGCTTTTTGACTTTACAACCTCTGGATAACCTCCGAATACTAAATACTCATTAAGATGCTCCAATAACTCTTTAATGAATATGTCTTTTTCCTCTATTTCAACGTCCTTGCCTTCAAAAATAAATTTTCTTATTTGTCGGTTTTTTTCTATGTAGATTCTCGCCAGATTTTTATCTCTTACTTTAAGAAATTCATGAAAATTTAGGGGTAATAGCTCAAAGGAAAAAAGCCTGCCAACCAAAAATCTTGCGGTCTCTGAGGTAATCTCCAACGAGGAAGAGCCGGTAATAATGAATTTAATATTCTTCTTATAGAGGTCGTAGAGCAGTTTTAATTTCTGCCCAATATCTCTGCAATAATGGGCTTCGTCTATCATGAAGTAAACCTTTCTTTCTCCAACAAACCTCCTTACAAAGCTTTTAGGGTCTAATTCAAATTTTTCCAATAGCTCTCTATCTTCAAATGTAATAAAGACGATATCTTCTTCGTCGACTCCTTTTTCTTTTATCAGCCATTCCTTTAGCATCTCTAACAGGGTTGTTTTACCGCTTTGCCTTGGTCCTTTTATAGCTATTATTTCCCTTCTGTCCATCCACTTTTTTATTTCTTCTAAAAGATTTCTTTCAAAGTATTCCATAATAACGCTATTAAAATTAAAAATATTTAAATTTTTCTATCATATTCAATAGCATTGACCGGACAAGCATCCTTACACCTATTACACATATAGCATTCTTGTTTTAGATCAAGCTTACCCGCCTCGTTTGTTGGACAAGCTCTTTCGCATTTTTTTAACAGTCTATGCAATTATCATTTTGCTGTAATTTGAATATGCTCTTAATGGAGGCTAAAGATAGTAACATGCCGATAAATCCCAAGATATGTAAAAATTCCTATTGAAAAGACAAAACCAAGGAAGAGGAATATAACAAAAAAGAGCAAACGGACAACAATCGGTAGAGTTTTATTTTCAATTTTAAACTTTTTTGTTGGTATATTGTAAATTAATTCCTGTATTGCTCCGATGGGGCAAAGATAACCGCAGAATATCCTACAAAAACCAGCAACCCTATTATGCCAGCGTTTTTAAGTTCAGAGAGATGATAATATAGCCCAGATTCGTTTTGTTCTTCTCTTTTAAGCAGATAGTCATAGATTTCTTTTGTACTTTTACTGCCCTCGCCAATATATTCAATTATTAGCCATCTGGTTGGAAAACGGAGGGCTTTAACAAAATTACGAAGTCGAAGCCGCTTGGAGGTGCCACTGTAATATAATGGTAATATACAAGACTTTCGTTTATGTGTTCATCGCTTAATCTCCCAGTTGCATATATCGTTTGCACAGATTATGCCCGAGATTACCACTGCTTCTATTCCACCACCTGGGAAAGTTGAAGCACTTGCTAGATACAAGCCCCTTATTGGAGTTTTGAAATACGGTCTTTTGGTATTAATTGATTGATCAAAAGCATAAATTGCTCCTTCTGGCATGGAAGTATATCTTTCAAAAGTTTTCGGTGTTGCTGCATCCTGAATAATTATGTACTTGCCTAAGTCAGGAATAATTTTTTCTGCTTTTTTAATCAGTCTCTCTGCAAGTTCTTTTTTCTTTTCCAAGTACTCTTTTGTTCCTCTTTCTGGAAAATCATAATAATTGGCACCTGTTATTATTGTGACATTTGCTTTATCCTTTGGTGCTAGACTTGGGTCAGCATTGGAGTTTATAGCAATGCTATAACCTTGGTCTAAGTTTTCAATTATTGTAGGATAGTCTGATAAATCAATATCGACCCCCAAAAACACCATAAAACATGAAGGAGACATCTTTAACTTCTTTATGTACTCTACGAACTCACTATCTAAATTCTCCTCTCCAACAAGTTCTAGAAATGTAGTTTTTGCATTTGCATTAGCTACAACCACTTTGCTCTTGAAAACTTTATTCCTAACTTTTACCCCTCTAACTTCTCTGTTTTCGATCAATATTTTCTCAACTCTATGCCTCGTCAGGACTTTGCCACCATTACTTTCGATAAACTCCTTTAAGCTATCTGCAAACTTCTGTGCTCCTCCCCTTGGAAAATATCCACCATGGATGTAGTATGAAACTACAGCAGTAAGCGCACTACTTGCCGGTGTTTTCTCTGGTTCTGTTCCTAAATAACCCAGCAAAGCACAGAGTAAAGTCTTTAAGTCTTTATTATCAAAATATTCATCAAGCTTTTGCTTATACGTCTTGTTCATCCATTCGTAGAAGTGAAGGTGTTCTCTTGGATAATCTAAAAGCTTTCTCTCGCCAAAGATTTTAACGATTAACCAAGCAGGTAAAGGCGTGCCATACTCAGCATCTTTATAGCATTCTTCATAAGCCTTCTTAGCCTCATCAAAGAAAGCACGAATATTCTCTTTCTCATCTGGGAACATATCTGAAAGAGCTTTTACAAGCTCTTCCAAGTTGCTGGCATCGATTTCTTTACCCTTAAATACATATCTTATCCTATTCTTCACGAAAAGCTCATCTTTTTTGAATCCGAGCTCTTTAAGAAGATAGGCTATAGGTCCTTTTTCCCACAGCCCGCTTACGTTTTCTACACCCGTATTAAAGACGAAATCTTTCCTCTTAAAAGAGGAGCAATAACCTCCAACTTGATAGTGTTGCTCTAAAACTAAAACCTTATAACCTCTTTTCGAAAGCAGAGCACCACAAGTTAATCCTCCTATGCCAGAGCCAATAATGATAACATCATATTCGTTCTCTCCTTTTGACTTTTGAGGATTTACTTCGATGCTCCAATCGTATTTCTTGAATTCCTTTGAAGCAAAGTAAGCAGGTGCCTTCAGGGGAAAAACGATTGAAAATGCTATACCAAGAGCAATTAAAGTGTTTGAAAGGATTACGGTAAAGGGTATATCAAGAAGTAAAAATATGGTTGCGTTTATTATGAAGATTATTGCCCAAATCCCAGTAATTATGTTGTTGATAGTTAGAAATGATTTCTCCTTCCAGTATATTTCTGGATAATCTCTTTTCGAAACCTGGAGAGTGTAAGGTTGCTTGCTTATTAGAGAAAATAGCGCCATTAGAAACAAAGTAAAGTAACCGAGAAAACCGTTTTTCTCAACAAATATGTTCAGATTGAAGATAAATGTACCAGTAGTAGCTATGCTGAAATAGAGAAGAGAGACAACGTCCATAAAATTGAAATCTCTTTTAAGGATTTGAGGAATTATGAGAATTAGAGAAATTACAAGAGGAATAACTACACCCAACTTGTTTCCCATGCCGCACAGAATCCAGTAAACAATCCACGGAATGAAAGAGACAAGAATATAGAGCATACCGGGTATTTTTCTTTCCATTTTCTCCTTCATTTTTATACATCTTTTAAATTCTTTTGGCGCAAATAAATTTGGATGAGCGAAGCCAGCCGGTACCAAAGAGTTCAGCCATTAATCGAAAATAAAAAATAAAGGGTTTATAACATCAGATCTCTCTCAACCTTTTCACCATTTTTACAGCAGCTTCAACGGCTCTCTTTGCATAGTCAACTCTCTCAAGCGCTCCTATTTGAGTTAATCCGGGGCCTGCTATCCCTAAAGTAACAGGTTTTCCGTATTCTATGGATAAATCCATTATTTTTCGTGAAGCATGTTGTATTACTATTTCGTCATGTTTGGTTTCTCCCTCTATAACTGCCCCTAAAGTAATAACGGCATCGATTTCTTTTTTCTTTAGAAGTTTTTTTACAGCTAAAGGGATATCAAAAGCTCCAGGAACTCTAACCACCGATACTATTTCAGCCTCTAGAAATTTAGCGTGCTCTTTGGCAAGCTCTTCCATCATGTAAGTTATCTCTCTATTAAATTCCGAAACTACAAGTGCAAGCCTGATCATTAGTATTAACCATACATTTATTAGCTTTTATATTTTTTCATTAATTATGAAGTTGAAATTCATAGATTTGAAAACGTATTCTGTAAATTCTGTGGGTGTGGATTCTCCTACTAGACTGATTGAAGAAGCCAAACTTCTCAAAATTGATATAGGTCTATGCGATGGAGTTAGGTATCCATATTTATCGGGAATATTCGTGGATGCAAAAAATAAAAAAGAGCTTTTAAAGAAAATAAAAAAAGCGAGGTCTCTGTACGACTATATCCTATTTAGAGGAGGGGAAAAGAATAGGTTGGGAGTAAGTGTTAAAGGTATAGACATATTAACAGACGCTGGCGCTGTTGATCCTTATGTCGCCAGGATGGCAAGTAAAAATGAGATAGCTGTGGAGATATGTATAGGAGACCTTATTCATACTTCAAAATCCAGTAGAATAAGGACACTCAAATGCATTCATCATAATATAAAGTTTAGTAGGAAATATGGCTTCGATTTGATAGTTACTTCCGGTGCTAGAAATAGATATGAGCTTAAAAATGTAAAATCTACATCAGAAATACTAAAATTCTTGGGAATGGAAGATGAGGAAATAAAGCATGCAATGTTGGATGTTCCAAGAAAAATAATAGAAAGAAAAAAAGAGGAGGTTAAAATACTTGGCTAAAATTAAGATGAGTAAGAGTATGAGAGAAAAGAAAAGGTATTTGGCTTTTGTTGTCAGGAGTGATTTTTATATAACCAAAAAGGAAATTAGTTTGGCGATATGGCATACCCTCATGAATTTGCTTGGAGAAATGAAAGTAAGTAAATTACACTACAGGTTTTTGGAATATGATGGGGATTCTAGGGTCGGAATTGTGGTGTGTTCTCATAAATTTATAGGGGAGGTAATAGCATGTTTATCTCTGATTGGAAACGTAAATAATAAGAGGGTATCTATAGTACCTTTGGCAGTTTCTGGTACTATAAAAGCACTAAGAAGAAAAGTATCAAGAAGAGTATTCCAATTTAGAGAAGTTAACTATAATGGAAAATGGGGAGAAAAAGATATAAAGGTTGCACAAATTTATAATAACCTTATAGACGTGGAGCCTTTTGATGAGGAAATTTGTGAAAGATTGAGGGAAATGAATATGAAATTTGTTGGATTGGTTAGAGAGGAAGTAAAATTTAAGGAGGAGTAGGAGAAATGCAACCTTTTCCAAGCATGGGATATGATAGAGCAATAACAGTATTTAGCCCCGATGGTAGGTTATTTCAGGTAGAGTATGCAAGAGAAGCGGTAAAACGCGGTACTACCTCTTTAGGTATGAAATTCAAAGAAGGAGTCCTTTTGGCTGTAGATAAAAGGATAACATCGAAATTGATAGAACCTAAATCTATCGAGAAGATATTTCAGGTAGATGAAAATATAGGGATAGCTACTTCGGGTTTGGTTGCTGATGCCCGTGTCCTTGTAGATAGAGCACGAGTAGAAGCCCAAGTAAATAGGGTGACATATGGTGAACCAATAGATGTGGAGCTTCTAGTGAAAAAGATATGCGATTTTAAGCAACTCTATACTCAACATGGTGGAGTTAGACCTTTCGGGATATCTCTATTGGTCGCCGGAGTGAATGAGCATCCTAGACTGTTCGAGACAGACCCCAGTGGCGCCATGATAGAATATAAAGCTACAGCTATAGGGTCTGGAAGGAATATTGCAATGGAAATATTTGAAAAAAAATACAGAGAAGACCTAAATAAAGAAGAAGCGATAAAACTTGCACTGGAAATATTGTATGAGGTTACTGAAGGGAAACTTACCAAGGAAACTGTGGAAATAGCTATAATTGATGCAGAGAGTAAGACATTCTATAGATTGAGCGCAGAGGAGCTAGAAAAATATATAGAGGAGACTAAATCTAGAATGTCCACAAAGTCGAAGGAAGAATGAGATGGTAAGGCTAGAAGAAGCGGTTGTAGCGAAACTTGAGAAATATGGGGAAAAATTTGAAGTTTTGGTAGACCCGGATTTGGCTTTGGAATTTAAAAAAGGTAAAAAATTAGATATATCGCAGATTTTGGCTGTAGAAAAAATATTTAAAGATGCAAAAAAAGGGGAAAAGGCAAGCGAGGAATTAATGAAAAAAATTTTTGGAACATCCGACCCATTGGAAATAGCAAAGATAATAATAAGAAAAGGAGAACTCAGACTAACTACAGAACAAAGAAGAAGGATACTGGAAGCGAAAAAAAAGAAAATTGTCAGTATTATAGCGAGGAATTCAGTAAATCCTCAAACGGGTACACCTCATCCGCCCAGAAGGATAGAAAAAGCCTTAGAAGAAGCAAAAGTTAATATAGATATAACTAAGAGTGCAGAAGAGCAAATGCCAAATATATTGAAGGCTATTCGTCCAATTTTACCAATAAGATTTGAAAAAAAATCAATAGCAGTCAAAATTCCGGGAGAATATGCTGGTAAAGCATACTCGATAGTTAAAAGTTATGGAGAGATAAAGAGAGAAGAGTGGAGTAAGCGAGGAGAATGGATGTTCATCATAGATGTACCAGCAGGGGTGGTCGATGAGTTTTTTAGGGAGTTAAATTCCTTAACCAAAGGAAATTATGAAACGAGAATTTTGGAGATGAAAAAATGGAAAGAAGGATAGTTCTACCTGGAGAGTTGGTAGCTGAGGGAAATTATAAGTTAGGTGAAGGAGTCTTTAGAGAGGGAAATAAAATATATTCTTCAATGCTTGGTCTTCTCGATGAAAAAAAGAATTTTATAAGGGTAATACCTTTTTCGCGAAGGTATATACCAAAAGTTGGAGATTATGTGATAGGAAAGATAATCGATGTCCAATTTATGGGATGGGAGGTTGATATAAATTCTCCCTATAAAGGAATGCTCACCGTTGAGGAGTATAAAGAGGAGATAAAAAGTAAGCAGACCGATATGGCGAAAGTACTTTCGCCTGGGGACTTGATTTTTAGTTTGGTCAAAGAAATAACTCCCTCCAGGAAGGTTTTCTTAACAATGAAGATACGTGGAGCATCCATACTAAAGGGCGGGAGAATAATAGATATAGTCCCTTCAAAAATTCCTAGGGTGATAGGAAGAAAGAAGTCAATGCTTTTGATGATTAAAAGAGAAATAGGAATTAAGATTCTAGTTGGGCAAAACGGTAGAATATGGCTTGACGGTGACCAAGAGAAGATAAATTTGGCTGTTAAGGTTCTTAAGAAAATAGAGGAAGAAGCCCATACTTCTGGACTTACGGATAGAATAAAAGAACTAATAGAGAAAGAGAGGGATGAGAAAAGATGAAAGTAGGAAAACCTGAAAAACTCATTGTGAATGGTAAAAGATTAGATGGTAGAGATTTTAACCAAATGAGGGAGATAAAAATTAAGGCAGGAATATTAAAAAGGGCAGATGGTTCTGCATATGTGGAATGGGGAGGTAACAAAATACTCGCAACATGCTATGGTCCGAGAGAGGTGCATCCTCGGCATTTAATAAGACCAGATAAAGCTTTGCTCAGGTGTATCTACAGCATGGCACCCTTCTCGGTTAATGAGCGAAAGAGACCAGGACCAGACAGGAGAAGCGTAGAGATATCTAAAGTTATAAGAAATGCACTTGAGCCGGTTGTTTTTACTAGACTGTTCCCTAGAACGGCAATAGATGTTTTCATAGAGGTTCTTCAGGCTAGCGGAGGCACTAGATGTGCGGGGATAACGGCAGCAGCAGTAGCTTTGGCCGATGCGGGAATACCAATGCGCGATTTAGTTTCTGCATGTGCGGCGGGAAAAGTCGATGGCGAAATAGTGCTTGACTTATTCGATCTGGAGGATAACTATGGAGAAGGAGACCTTCCAGTAGCGCTTATTCCAAGAAAGAGGGAGATTACGCTCTTACAGATGGATGGGAAGTTTACAAAAGAAGAATTTAAGAAAGCATTAAAACTTGCTTTGGATGGATGTATGCAGGTTTATGAAAAACAAAAACAAGCCCTGAAGGAGAGATATCAATGAATACAGATATAATTTCGGATGTAAGAAGAGATTATATACTGAGTTTGCTAGAGCAAGGAGAAAGAATAGACGGAAGAGATTTTTACGAGTATAGACCTATTGAAATAGAAAAAGGAGTAATAAGCAAATCAGAGGGATCAGCTAAGGTAAAAATAGGGAATACGCAAGTTTTGGTCGGCATAAAACTCTCAATAGGAGAACCTTATCCCGACTCTCCAAATGAAGGGGTCTTAACAACAAATGCAGAGCTTGTACCATTGGCTTCTCCCACGTTTGAGCCAGGACCTCCAGATGAAAACGCCATCGAACTTGCTAGAGTTGTGGATAGGGGCATAAGGGAATCTGAGTGTATAGACTTGGAGAAGCTCTGTATTGAAGAAGGTGAAAAAGTATGGGTGGTTTTTATAGATATCCACGTCCTCGATTATGATGGAAACCTTTTTGATGCATCCTCGCTCGGTGCAATAGCAGCCCTACTTGATGCTAGATTCCCCAAGGTTGAAGATGGTAATATAATCTATAGTGAGAAAACATCAAAAAAATTACCCATTATAGATAAACCCATTGAAACAACCTTCGCAAAGTTGGGGAATAGTATAATACTCGACCCTTGTTTGGATGAGGAATCTGTTATGGATGCTAGACTGACTGTTGCTACCACAGAGAACGGAGAATACTGTGCCCTTCAGAAAGGAGGAATCGGAACCTTTACTCCAGATGAAATTTTAGAAATTATCGATGTTAGCTTAGAGAAAGGTAAAGAGTTAAGGAAATTCTTGTGAGGTGTTCTTGAGATGCCTACAAAGAAAGTCGGTTCTGCCGGTAAATTTGGTCCGAGATATGGAATGAAGCTTAAGAAGAGATGGCTAGAGATAGACAAAAAGCAAAGGGCATTGCATGAGTGCCCAAATTGTAATAGAAGAGCTGTAAGGAGAATAAGCACGGGAATATGGAAATGTAGAAAATGCGGTACGACATTTGTAGGTGGAGCATATGTTCCAAAGACGGGAGTCGCAAAGACCGTTGAGAGAATAATTAGAAGATTGGAGGAGGAAGAGACATAAATGTACAGATGCGGAAAGTGTGGTAGGGTAATAGAGCTTGGACCTAGAGAGCAAGTGAGATGCCCCTTTTGTGGTTATAAGATACTCTTCAAGGAAAGGTCAAGAACTGTGAAAGTTGTTAAGGCAAGATGATCGTGGTAACCTCAAGGAAACCCTCTCAACGAACTAGGAGTTTCTCTAGGAGATTTGCTAAATATATTGGAGCGAGATATATCAATCGTGGAAAGCAAAGTCTAGAAAAAATTTTCAGTATAGATGATAGAATAATATATATCACCGAGTGGAAAGGTAATCCCGGAAGGATAACGATATTTGATAAGGGAAAAGAAGTATTAAAAATAAATATTAAAGGAGTTTCGTTGGAATATGATAGGAGGAAAGGCCATAATAGAAATCACCAAAGAGAGTAATTTGATATACAAAGCCGTCTTTCCTGAAGTGATTTCTTCTCCCTCAGATAGGTCGAATGTCAAATTTAGGAAATCTGACAAAAAGTTAATTTTGAGTATAGAGTCGGAGGATGCAACAGCTTTTAGGGCAAGCTTAAGTTCTTATATTAGGTGGATTAAATTATGTTATAAATTAAAGGAGGGATTGAAATAGAGCAAATTTCTCCACAACTTCAAGCACAACTTGCTCAATTTCAGCAGGTTCAGCAACAGGCTCAGGCCATAGCCACCCAAAAACTTCAACTGGAACTCCAACTTAAAGAGGTAGAGAATGCCCTCAAAGAGCTAGATAGATTAGAGGAGGGAAAAGAAGTATATAAAAATGTTGGACCAATCCTGATAAAGTATGATAAAGAAAAGCTGAAAAATGAGCTTGAAGAAAAAAAAGAAACTTTAGAGATTCGAGTAAATACTCTTCAGAGACAAGAAGAGAAAATTTTGGAGAAATTAAGAGAAATGGAGTCTAAAATAAAAGAAGCTTTACGTAGTACTAAGTCTGCTGCAGGTTAGGGAACTATCCTTTCGATAGGTAAAACTAGAATGTCTCTTGCTCCTATTTTTTTTGCCTTGGTTATTATTTGATAAACTTCATTTTCATTTACAACTGCATTCACAGCAACCATAGGCATGTCGGCTGCAACTTCGCTTATTGTGGGTCCCGCCATTCCTGGAATGATTTGCTTTATTTCCTCTAAAACATCTCTAGGAACATTCATCATTATAAGTTTCTTTCCTTCCGCATATATTACACTCTTTAAAGCCAAAATTATCTCTTCTATCTTCGATTTTTTTTCCATAACCGCATTTTTATTGGCAATTAAGTAGGCCGAAGTTTCTAGAATTTCGTCAATTTCTCTTAATCCATTCATCCTTAAGGTCGTTCCTGTGCTCTTTAAATCTGCGATTAGGTCCGATACCCCTATATGGGGAGATATCTCTGTAGCTCCAGATACTTTCACTATCCTGACTTTTTTTCCTTTTTTTTCAAAGAATTCTTTCGTGATTCTCGGGAATTGGGTAGCAATTTTGGAGTTCTCTGGAATGTCTTCAAACTTTTTAATATCAGAATCCTCAGGAACCGCTACTACCAATTTTGCTTTACCGAAATTTAAATTAAGCAGTAGTTCTACATCATAGTTTGCCTCACGAACAACATCTAGCCCAGTGATTCCTAACTCGGCAATCCCATTATACACAAACTCAGGGATATCCCAGGCCCTCACAAAGAGAATCTGAATTTCGGGGTCTGAAGTAAGAGCGATTAGTCTGCGGTCTTCAAAATGGGAAATTTTAATCCCGGAGGTATCTAGAAGCCTTATACTCGGATCTCGCAATCTACCTTTGTTAGGAATCGCTATCTTTATTGGAGGTGAGGAGATGGATGTGCTTGTTGAGGATGGCTTAATCATAACCATGAATAAGGATAGAGCTATTTTAAAAAATTTTTCCATAGCTATAGAGGATGGGAGGATTGTAGAGATTGGAAAAAAAATTAAGGGAGACGCCGATTTTGTTATAGATGCTAAAAGGAAAATAGTAATGCCGGGACTAGTGAACGCTCACACCCATCTGGCTATGACTTTATTTAGGGGCGTGGCAGATGATATTGAGCTGATGGCCTGGCTTCAAAAGGAGATTTGGCCGGTAGAGGCAAAGCTGGAACCTAAACATGTTTATGCAGGTGCACTGCTCGGATGTCTAGAGATGTTATATTCGGGTACTACTTGCTTTAACGATATGTATTTTTTCATGGAAGAAACTGCTAGGAGTGTGGAGGAAACTGGAATAAGGGCAGTTCTTTCTTACCCCTTAATTGATCTAGGCGACGAGGCAAAAGGAAAAGAAATGCTGAAAGAGGGGGAAAAATTAGTAAGGAAATATAGGAAAAATGATTTGATAACACCTTTTTTTGGTCCGCATGCTCCCTATACATGTTCGGAAGAGCTTCTACTCGGTGCTAAAGAACTTGCAGATAAATATAATACGGGAGTACATATTCATGTTGCAGAAACAGAAAGAGAAGTAAAGACTTTTGTGGAACAAAAGAAACTTAGACCTTTTGAATATTTAGAAAAGATAGGTTTTCTTGGAGAAAATGTGATAGCAGCTCATGCCACTTTTTCATCAAAAAAAGAGAGGGAAATTATAAAAAAGAGAGGGGTTAAAATAGCCCATAATCCGGTATGCAATATGAAACTAGCGTCTGGAGTAGCTCCCGTGCCAGAATATTTGGACATGGGAATATGTGTGGCTTTAGGTACAGATGGGGCTGCTAGCAACAATAGTTTGGATATGTTCGAGGACATGAAAATATGTTCATTGGTTCATAAGCTGAAGAAAGGAGATCCCAGGGTTATGCCGGCTCCCAAAGTTTTAGAGATGGCAACTCTAAATGGAGCATTATCTTTAGGTTTAAAGGATATAGGTTCGATAGAAGTGGGGAAAAAAGCAGATATAATAACCATAAACTTAAGATCTCCAAACCTTACACCTCTCACCAATCCGGTCTCTCATCTCGTGTATGCTGCTCAAGGCAAAGATGTATGCGATGTTATAATTAATGGAAAAGTGGTAGTGCATGACCGTCGTGTTAGGGGTTTGGATGAGGAGGATGTAATGAGATTTGCTGAGGAACAGGCTCTAGATTTATTTAGAAAAGCTGGAAGAGAGAATAAGTTTATAATAAGGTAGAGGAGGAAAGAAGTTGGAGAGAGTAGTGACTATAAAGAGGGGAGAAAAAAGAATTACAAGGGAGGAGTATTATAAGAAAATTTTAGATGCTTTAGCTTTAAGGAGTTCCTGTTCTCGTAGGAAGCTTGCTGCAATAATAGTAAAGGATGACAGAATACTGGCAACTGGATACAATGGCGCTCCTCGTGGTTGGGAAAACTGCGGTACAGATGTGCCGTGTTATAAGGACATATATAATGAACCTAGTGGAAAGATAAGCTATGTGTGTCCAAGTGTACATGCTGAGCTGAATGCAATTATCAACGCAGCTTACCATGGCGTGTCAATAAAGGGAGCCACACTTTATACCCAGATAGACCCATGCTTTTGGTGCGCGCTAGCCATAATAAATGCTGGAATTAAAAGGGTCGTGGTATATGGTGATTACTCAGATAAACATGGAATAGAGGCCTTAAAGAAAGGAAAGGTGGAGATAGTAAGGATAAAGTTTGAATGATAGATATTTAGATTTATAAAAATTGTTTAAGATTTTTCTTACTTTTTGTTACTAAAATTCTTGTCATCGTTATAAAGTTGACTATCAAAATAGGGGTGATAACATGGTAAGGAGAAAAAGATGGTTTGATGATTTTTTCAAAGAATTCGAAGAAATGGAGAGAATGATTGAAAGAATGTTCAAAGAAGCTTGGACTTCTGAAGAACCTCTATTTTATGGTTTCTCCGTAAGTTTGGGTCCGGGAGGCGAACCTGAGATAAAAACCTTTGGGAATGTAAAGACTACACCTACAGGGGAACTTGTGAAAGGTGCAAGAGAACCTTTTGCTGAAGTGATGACAGACAAGGATAAGAAAGAACTTATAATCACTGCAGAGATGCCGGGGGTGAGCAAAGAAGACATAAAGGTCAATGCTCAGGAGGATTGTGTCGTAGTCAAAGCAGAAACTGCCCAGCGAAAATACTACAAAGAATTTCCACTGGAGGTTAAAATTGATCCTTCTACAGCAAAAGCAACATATAATAATGGGATACTTGAAATCAAGGCTAAATTAAAGGAAATTCCGGAAGAAAAAGGAGTAAATATCAAAGTTGAATAAGGAGGTGAGATCAAATGTGGACAGATCCATTTGAAGAGCTGAGGCGTATTGAAAGAAGACTAAGCAGAATTCTAAGTGACTTATGGGAAAAGCCGACTATTACTCCACGTTCACTTTTTTCAGAGGTCAGAGAACCATTCATAGATATTCAAGAGACGGATAAAGAACTTATAATCACTGCAGAGATGCCGGGGGTGAGCAAAGAAGACATAAAGGTCAATGTTTATGATAATACGATAGAAATTTCTGCAAAGGTGAAAAAAGAGGAAAAAGAGGAAAGAGAAGGGTATATAAGGAGGGAAAGAAGAGCAGGGAGATTCTATAGAGCAATTTCTCTACCATGCGAGGTGGATGCAAAGAAAGCTAAAGCAACTTACAAGAATGGAATACTCGAAGTAAGGCTACCAAAGGTTGCATTAGAAAAAGGAACTTACATCAAAGTCGAGTAAATTCTTTTTATTTTTTGGAGGCCGAAAAGATGGAGGTAGAGCTTAAAGTAGCAGAAGCAAAACCCGATGATGTGGGAAGAGGAGTTGCCCGAGTAGAAAGTAGGGTAATGGAGAAGTTAGGACTCAGTTCTGGGGATGTAATAGAAATCGTTGGGAAAAAAAGGACGGTGGCAAGAGTTTGGAGGGGATATCCCGAGGATGAAGGAATAGGGATAATTAGGATAGATGGTATCATAAGAAAAAATGCAGGAGTTGGCATAGATGATAAGGTAAAAATAAAAAAGATAGAAGCAAAATTAGCTAAAAAGGTAAAACTTTCTCCAGCAGATGCTATTTCTGGTGTGGATTTGTCTTCTTTTGCTTTACAGTTAAAAAGGATTTTAGAGAATTTTGTTGTTACAAAGGGAGATTTAATACCAATCAGTTCTATGTTTTTGCCTCAAATAACGTTTGTGGTAACTTCCATTCAACCTTCAGCAGATGCCGTCATAATCACGTATGATACTGAAATAGAAATAAGTTCTAAGCCAGCCAAAGAAATTGCGCTCAAAAAAGTTCCTAGGGTTACATATGAAGACATAGGAGGACTAAAGGAACAAATCCAAAAAATCAGAGAGATGATAGAATTACCATTAAAACACCCCGAATTATTTGAAAAGCTTGGAATAGAACCCCCTAAAGGCGTGCTTTTGCATGGCCCCCCAGGATGTGGAAAAACATTAATAGCAAAGGCGGTAGCAAACGAAACCAATGCCTACTTTATCTCGGTGAATGGACCAGAAATAATGAGCAAGTTCTATGGAGAAAGCGAGGAGAACCTGAGGAGAGTATTCAAAGAAGCCGAAGAAAACGCTCCTTCCATAATATTCATAGATGAAATAGACGCTATAGCTCCAAAAAGAGAGGAAGTTCATGGAGAAGTAGAAAGACGGGTGGTAGCCCAGTTACTTGCGTTGATGGACGGTCTAAAGCCTAGAGGCAAGGTGGTAGTAATAGGAGCCACCAACAGACCAAATGCCCTCGACCCGGCACTAAGAAGACCGGGGAGATTTGATAGGGAAATAGAAATAGGAGTACCTGATAGAAATGGAAGGAAAGAGATACTCCAGATACATACCAGGGGAATGCCCCTATCTAAGGATGTGGATTTAGATAAACTAGCAGATTTGACCCATGGTTTTGTTGGAGCGGATTTAGAAGCCCTATGTAAGGAAGCTGCAATGCGTGCCCTACGCAGAGTTCTGCCAGAAATAGATTTAGAGGCAGAGGTTATACCCCCAGAAGTGCTTGATAGATTGGAGGTTAAAATGAAAGATTTCTTGGATGCACTTAGAGAAATCCAACCCTCGGCCATGCGTGAAGTCTTTGTGGAGATCCCGAAAGTAAAGTGGGAAGACATAGGCGACCTAGAAGATGCAAAACAGCAGCTTAGGGAGGTAGTTGAATGGCCTCTAAAGTATCCAGAACTTTTTACTCATATGAACTCTACTCCTCCTAAAGGAATACTGCTTTATGGTCCACCGGGAACAGGAAAGACATTATTAGCAAAGGCGGTAGCAAATGAGAGCGAAGCTAATTTCATCTCAGTAAAAGGTCCAGAATTTTTGAGTAAATGGGTGGGAGAGAGCGAAAAAGCTGTTAGAGAGACTTTCAGAAAAGCAAAGCAAGCATCGCCATGTATAATATTTCTTGATGAGATAGATTCAATAGCTCCAAAAAGAGGGAGTGGGTTCGATTCCCATGTTACCGAAAGGGTGGTTAGCCAGATTCTCACAGAGATGGACGGACTTGAAGAGCTTCATGGCGTGGTTGTAATAGCAGCCACTAACAGACCCGATATTCTCGACCCAGCATTGTTAAGGCCGGGGAGATTTGACAGATTAATTTACATTCCTCCTCCAGACGAAAAGGGGAGAGAAGAGATATTCAAAGTTCATCTGAGGAATAAACCTCTGGCAGATGATGTTTCGATAAAGGAATTGGCAAAACGTACTGAAGGCTATACAGGGGCAGATATAGCGGCCGTTTGTAATGAGGCGACAATGCTTGCTATAAGGGAGTTTGTTCAGAAAATGAAAGGTAAAATTGATAAGGAAGAAGTTAAGAAAAATTTGAAAATTGAGATGAGGCATCTAAAAGAAGCAATTAGTAAAGTTAAGCCCATGCCTAAAAGCGAGCTGGAAAGGTATGTTGAAATAGCAAAAAGTTTCAAAGGTTATGTATAAAATGGAGAGAGAAGTAGAACTTAAGGTTGCAGAGGCTCTACAGAATGACGTCGGCAGAGGAATAGTTAGGCTGGATACCAAAAGTAGAGAAAGCCTAGGAGTGACTACTGGAGATATAGTTGAAATAATAGGAAAAAGGTCTACAGGGGCTATTGTATGGAGAGCTTATTCTGAAGACGAGGGACTAGGGATAATAAGGATGGATGGAATACTCAGGCAAAATGTAGAAGTTTCCTTAGGAGACAGGGTTAGAGTGAGAAAAGCAAAGGTGAGCGATGCCAAAAAAGTGATTCTTGCGCCTACTCAGAGTATAAGGTTTTCTGTGGGATTTGGAGATTTTGTTAAAAGAAGACTTATTGGAAGAGCTGTTAATGCTGGAGATAAAATTGTGGTCGGTGTCTTGGGCACCACTTTACCTTTTATAGTAGTCCAAACAGTTCCTAGGGGGATAGTAAGGATCTCCGAAGTAACTAAGCTTATTGTTAGGGAAGAACCTTCTAGAGCTAAGAGAGGCATACCTACCGTTGCCTATGAAGACATAGGAGGACTAAAGGAACAAATCCAAAAAATCAGAGAGATGATAGAATTACCATTAAAACACCCCGAATTATTTGAAAAGCTTGGAATAGAACCCCCTAAAGGCGTGCTTTTGCATGGCCCCCCAGGATGTGGAAAAACATTAATAGCAAAGGCGGTAGCAAACGAAACCAATGCCTACTTTATCTCGGTGAATGGACCAGAAATAATGAGCAAGTTCTATGGAGAAAGCGAGGAGAACCTGAGGAGAGTATTCAAAGAAGCCGAAGAAAACGCTCCTTCCATAATATTCATAGATGAAATAGACGCTATAGCTCCAAAAAGAGAGGAAGTTCATGGAGAAGTAGAAAGACGGGTGGTAGCCCAGTTACTTGCGTTGATGGACGGTCTAAAGCCTAGAGGCAAGGTGGTAGTAATAGGAGCCACCAACAGACCAAATGCCCTCGACCCGGCACTAAGAAGACCGGGGAGATTTGATAGGGAAATAGAAATAGGAGTACCTGATAGAAATGGAAGGAAAGAGATACTCCAGATACATACCAGGGGAATGCCCCTAGAGCCCGAATATGATAAAGATGAAGTTTTATCGATTCTTAGAGAAATCTATGGTGAAGAGAAGTTTAAAGAATTAAGGAGAGAAATAGAGAAACTTATAAATATAATCGAGAAATGCTTGTCTGCAAAGGAAGTAAAAGAAGTATTAGAACATACAGATTATGTGATAAGTTCAGAAATCAAGAGCAAATTGGTAAATAAAATGCTAGATGATTTTGCTAATATTACGCACGGTTTTGTTGGAGCAGATATAGAAGCCCTATGTAAGGAAGCTGCAATGAATGCCCTACGCAGAGTTCTACCAAAGATAGACCTAGAAGAGGAAAGTGTTCCACCAGAGATTTTAGAAACTTTGCATGTGACAAAGCAGGATTTTCTGGAAGCATTAAAAGTTGTTGAGCCTTCAGCTTTGAGAGAGGTATTCACAGAAATTCCCAATGTAAAGTGGAGTGATATAGGTGGACTTATAGATGTAAAACAGGAATTAAAAGAAGTGGTTGAATGGCCTATAAAACATCCAAAAGAATTTCAGAAGCTTGGAATTAAGCCACCCAAAGGAGTACTTCTAGTAGGTCCACCGGGAACGGGAAAGACATTATTAGCAAAGGCGGTAGCAAACGAGAGCGAAGCTAATTTCATCTCAGTAAAAGGTCCAGAGATACTCAGTAAATGGGTGGGAGAGAGCGAAAGGGCAATCCGCGAGATATTCAAAAAAGCAAAGCAAGCATCGCCATGTATAATATTCTTTGATGAAATAGATTCAATATGCTCTACTAGAGGAATGGAGACGGGAGCGAGGGTGGGTGAACGTGTTTTGAATCAACTTCTCACAGAGATGGACGGACTTGAAGAGCTTCATAACGTGGTTGTAATAGCAGCCACTAACAGACCCGATTTGCTTGACCCAGCATTGTTAAGGCCGGGGAGATTTGACAGATTTTTACTTGTTCCAGTACCCGATGAAGAGGCAAGATACGAAATATTAAAGGTTCACACTAGAAACATGCCTCTCTCTGAGGATGTAGACCTAAAAAAACTTGCAAAAGATACCGAAAATTATGTTGGAGCAGATTTAGAAGCCCTATGTAGAGAAGCGGGAATGATGGCACTAAGAGAAGCGCTTGCTGAGGGAAATATTGAAAATAAAAAGATAACACTTAAACACTTTAAAAAAGCTATGGAGAAAGTTAAACCTAGCGCCACAAAAGAACTCAATGACGTGTATAGGAGATTCTTGAAGAAGCAAGAGCTTAGGGAGACAGAAAAACTTAGTTATATGGCATAAAAATGGATGTAATTGGAGTAGGTGCTTTAAATATCGACTTTTTATATAAGGTGGATGAAATACTTCCTTCCGAGGGAGAAACATTTATTAGGGAATTTTCTATGAGCTTTGGAGGTTCTGCAGCCAATACCATAGTGGGTTTGTCTAGGTTGGGAAAAAAAGTTGGAATGGTGGGATGTGTGGGCAATGATAGGGAAGGAAAGGAGATGCTTGAAGATTTTAAAAAGGAAAGGGTGGACATCTCGGGGATAGATATAACAAATCATAGAACAGGATATGCTTTGTGCTTTATAGATAGGGATGGAAAAAGGGCAATTTATGTCTATGCCGGTGCTAATGATAAGGTAAAACTTGAAAAAAAGATAGAATACTTAAATAAAGCTAAATTTGTACATTTTTCATCTTTTATAGGGAAATATCCATTTAATGAACAAAAGAAATTAATAAATAGGCTTAAAGTGAAACTCAGTTTCTCTCCTGGAAGTATCTATGCCAGAAAGGGATTGGACAGTATTCTCCCCATTATCCAACGGAGTTATGTGGTTTTCCTCAATAGGGAAGAGATAAAAAGGTTAACAGGA
>CAZSVW010000008.1:0-2022 GCA_964610485.1 Candidatus Hydrothermarchaeota archaeon
GTCTAGTGGGAATAACGCTCGGAATTCTAGCCTATCCCTCGATATTCATAGGCTTGGTTTTGCAAGCCTTTTTATTCGGGCATGGCGGAATCACGGCTCTGGGAGTTAATGCCATGGACATGGGGTTGCCGGCGATAGTGGCTTATGGCGTTTTCAAACTTGGTAAAAAGACCAACATAAAGCATAAGGAGAGCGTCTTTGGGGCTCTCGCCGCGGGTATCTCGGTAACTCTGGCTGTGCTCTTAACCGCGCTAATGCTGTTGACCACTGGGAGAGAGTTTAAGGGCGTAATTATCGCACTGGTTGGATTTCACGTGCCGGTCATAGTCATAGAGGCGATCGTTACCGGAGCTATAGTTTCTCTTATAGTTAAAGTCAAACCCGAGGTGTTGAAATGAGGTATAAAATAATCTTGACCGTTGTCATTCTCGCGATGTTAACTTGCAACCCGGTTAATGCTCACAGAATGTATGCGAGCTACAGCATTGAAGAAATAAAAATTAAATCTTGGTTTGGTGGTGGAACGCCAGTAAAGGATGGGGAGGTGAAGGTCTACGCGATAAGGGAAGGGAAAGAAGAACTGGTCTGTCAAGGCAAGACCAACGAAGAGGGGGAGTTTGTCTTTTCTCCGGTCGCGGGAGTGAGTGAGTACAGAGTGGTGGTAGAGGCTACTCACATGCCCGGGCATAGGGCGGAGATGGTCCTAAATTTAAGCGCAGCTCCTCAAGAGGCTAAAACTACCGAGCTACCGCTCATAGCAAGAATCTTTGCCGGCTTCGGATATCTGCTCGGCTTAGCCGGGGCGTCAACGTTATATATCGGGCTAAAGCTAAAGAAGAGGTATGGAGAGACCTCACGAAATAGATAGATACATCGAGCTCGCTTCACCTTTTCATTCTTTTGATCCGAGAGCCAAGATAGTGTCCTTTTTGTTTCTGATCCTTTCCATCGTGCTGTTGAGGGACTTAAAGCTATGTTTTGTTGGTTTTTTCATTGCATTGCTGTTCCTCTTTTTCTCGAAGGTTCCGCTTAGATTTTTCATATCGTATATGAGATGGATTTTTCCATTCGTTTCCCTTTTTATAGTAATAATGCCGTTTACCGTGGAAGGTAAAGAGATATTTAGCTTATACAACCTCAAATTCACCTACGAGGGGTTAAAATATGGAACAATCATTGCGCTGAGAGCAACGTCCGCAGCCATCCTAGTTTTCGTAGTCGTCTCCACCACCAGATTCGCGGACATAATGAAAGCTCTCTATGAGTTGAAGGTCCCCAACTTGTTAATTCAGATGCTGATGTTTTCCCATAGATACGTATTTGTGTTGCGGGAAGAAGCCCAAAAAATGCTCATAGCGATGAGGTCTAGAGGATTTGACATCGGAACAAATTTGTACTCGCTTAGAAACTTGGGAAGAGTGATAGGAATGCTCTTTATTAGAAGTTATGAGAGAGCCGACCGGGTATATCATGCGATGAGAGCTAGAGGGTATGGGGGAAAACCCGAAGTTCTAACCGAATTCACCATGCGTGCAAGGGATTGGGCCCTTTCTCTATTCATTTTTACCATTTCCATTTCCCTCCACACGTTGGTGGTTCCATGAAGGCGATAGAGGTTAAAAATCTAAGTTACGCTTATCCAAACGGAACCAAGGCGTTGGAAGAAGTTAGCTTGGAAGTGGAGGAGGGCGAGACCGTTGCAATAGTTGGTCCAAATGGAGCGGGAAAAACAACTTTACTACTAAACCTGACCGGAATCCTAAAGCCAAAAAAGGGAAAAATCGAACTATTTGGAGGGGATATAGCGCAGATGAGCAACTCTGACATAAGTAAAAACGTTGGAATCGTCTTCCAAGACCCCGACGACCAACTTTTCATGCCCACGGTCTTCGACGACGTCGCCTTCGGACCAACGAACTTGGGTTATAGTGAGGAAGAGGTGAGAGAGAGGGTAAAGCTGGCTTTAGCAAGTCTCAGCTTGGTCGGATACGAAGAGAAGTGTCCTCATTGCCTGAGCTACGG
>CAZSVW010000008.1:2122-5712 GCA_964610485.1 Candidatus Hydrothermarchaeota archaeon
AAGCTACGCTTCTCGCCTATTAATCTCAAGTCTGTTTAACTTAATTGTTGGTTGAGATATAAATGAAACAGTAACGCACTATTTAAATTAGTAATGATCTTCCTATATTTCCTCTCTTAGCTCTTTTGTGGCTTCCACCATCACTTTAAGCTTTTCGAATGCCACATCTCTTGGAAGAAGCTTTAAGCCGCAGTCTGGGTCTATATATACCCTTTTAGGCTCTACAATTTCGAAAGCCTTTTTTATATTCTCTTTGACCTCACTTTTTTTCTCTATTTTTTTCGTGTGGACGTCTATACATCCAAAACCGAGATCTTTAGTAAATTCGTATTGTTTGAAAATTTTGACGTCTTCAAATTTTCTATTTGCAAATTCAAAATCGAATTGATCTACTTTAAATTCGAGGATCTCCGGATAAATCTTACTGTAGTCTCCATAACACATGTGCATCCCAATGTATGCTTTTACCCCTCGTGTAACTATCTCGGTAGCATTTCTGGCTATTTCGAGTTCTTCTTCATGAGTAGGTATGGCAGGTTCATCTAGTTGAATGTAGTTAGCACCAGCTTTAACTAGGTTTCTAAGTTCAGTATTCATTACTTCAGCAAGTGCATAAACCGCTTCCTCTTTGGTTGGGTAATACTCGTTGAAACTCCAGTCTACTATAGTATAGGGTCCGGTTATTGGTACTTTTATCTCTCTTTCAGTTATACTCCTTAGATATTTGAAATCCTGCACAGCCAGTTCATCCTTATACCTAAGCTCTTCGACTATAGCTGGCTTTTTATAGTAGTTGTTCCCCCACACCCTGACTTCTCCATATATAGTAAAACCCTCTATGTGCTCTGCAAAATATGAGGTCATTTCTTCTCTTCTCATCTCTCCGTCCCAAATAATATCTACTCCCGCGATTTCATGTTCTTTCACAACAGCTTTGATTGCATCTCTAAAAGCTTGTTCAATTACTTCATTTTCTATTTTGCCTTCATTATATTCTCTGATAAGTCGATTGAGCCATTTTGGCTTTGGATAGCTTCCTACCACCGTAGTTGGGAGTAATTTTCTACTCATTTTTTTTAATCCTCCCTAAAAGTTTGAGTTTTTCATGGGCCTTAACACTTGGCAAAAATTCAAGTCCAGTATTCGGAGATAGGTAGATCTCTTTCGGAGAAATTACATCCAATATCCTAGATATTTTTGATTCTATATTTGATATTTCCTCTATTTTTGTATTTCTTCCGTCAATTATACCTATTTGTAGTGATTTGTTATCTATTCCATACTCCTTTAAGGATTCTATATTTTTTTCAAACCCCTCCACAAAGTCCAACCCCAACACTTCAACATTTAGTTCTAGAAGGTATGGATAGACAGATTTTGCGTCCTTAAAATACGTAACTAAAAAAAATTTCGCATTTACGCCTTTAATTATCTCCTCTAAGGCCTGAATGGCAGTTTCGATTTCGTGTTCTTTTGCATATAGGAGATAAGGCTCATCAAGTTGGATGTATTCTGTTATCTTTGATAAAACCTTTGCTTCTTCATGCATAATTTCTGCAAGTGCAAAGATGAAATCTTCGTCATTGGAATAATATTCGTTCTTTGAGAGCTTAGCCAAGGTAAAACATGAGAGTACAGCTTTTATATTTTTTTCAAATTCGCTCGCCATGAGCATCTCCTCTTCAATAATAGATTTTTTTCTTTTTAGTTCTTTTTTGGCAATTGGGATTCTATAATACACATTGTTGTCAAAATACCTTGTTAAACCGTTCATTTTAAATCCATCTATTTTGGTTGCCAAATAAGCTAGAAAATCATGCCATATTAGTTGTCCATCTGTTAGTAAGTCTATCTTTGCTTTCTTTTGGTTTTCAATCACTTCTTTTAATGCTTTTTTATATACCTCCATATCTATTTTTATGTCATGTCCTTCTTTCTGTAGCCCCTCAATTTCCTTTAAATATTCTCTAAACCATCTAGGTCTTGGATATGAACCTATTGTAGTTGTAAGGAATTTCATATTCCTAATTTCTTATTTAGAAAAGTTAATATATCTTTTGACAACTTCCTTTCTTTCAATATGCTCTTAGATTGTGATCTTCATATTCATAGCAGATATTCGGGTGCAACTTCAAAATCCATGGATTTGGAGAATATATCCACACAAGGGAAACTTAAAGGGTTAGATTTAATAGGTACGGGGGATGCACTGCATAGAAAATGGTTACAAGAAATTAAAGAAATGGAAGAGTACTCCGATGGAATATACCGAAAAAATGATGTTTTTTTTGTAATAACTGTAGAAGTTGAGGATATAAGGAGGGTACATCACCTAATTTTACTCCCAAATATCGAGAGTGCTGAAGAACTTAGAGAAAAGATGATGGAATTTTGCAGAGATATAGACATGGATGGAAGACCAAAACTAAAACTTACGGGAGAGGAGATAGTTGGTCTAGTTGAGGATGTTGGAGGATTGATAGGTCCCGCTCATGCATTTGTTCCATGGACCAGCATATATAAGGAATATGACAGTTTAAGACAATGCTATCGAGACAACGTAGAAAAGGTAAAATTCTTAGAATTGGGATTAAGTGCAGACACGGAACTTGCAGACCATATATCTGAGCTGTGGAGGTTAACTTTTTTGACAAATAGCGATGCCCATTCTCCAATGCCCCATAGGTTGGGAAGAGAATTCAACAGAATTAATGTTAGGGAGCTAACCTTTAGAGAGATCAGGAGGGCGATAGAGAAGCATAGCTTTGTACTCAATGTTGGACTTGACCCAAGATTGGGGAAATATCACTCGACCGCATGTACAAGATGTTATAAAAAATATACACTCGAAGAGGCTATTAGATTAAATTGGAAATGTAAATGCGGTGGGATAATAAAGAAGGGGGTTAAAGATAGGATAAAAGAACTTTCTACACACACTCAGTCTAGACATCCTGAGCATAGGCCACCATATCTCAGAATAGCTCCATTGGCAGAGATCTTATGTATGTGTTTAAATGTAAGTTCAGTATACTCTTCTAAGGTTCAGTCTATGTGGAGGAGGCTTGTTGAGGAATTCGGAAGCGAAATCTCAGTGCTTGTTGATATAGAGATAGAAGAAATAAAAAGAGAATTTGGGGAAGATATATCATTTTATATCGAAGCTTTTAGGAAAGGAGACTTCGAGATAGAAGAGGGTGGGGGAGGGAAATATGGGAGAATAATTTTTAGGAGGGTTCAGAAAAAATTGGAGGATTTTTAATCGAAAAACTTATTTAAATAAGGTCTAAAAAATATTTTACATATGGATACTGTTAATTTGGGAAGCGCGGGCTTGATAGATGAGGCTCTTTTTAAGTTAGAGATGGAAATGTATATGGATAGATTTTCTAGGCATGTGGAAGAGGCTGCAAAAAAAGTATTGCTGGTGGAAGAGAAAGAACTTTCAGATGATAATGTCAGAAAGGTTATGGAGAGAATTGCAGCGAGATATGTTGCATTCAAATTATTTAGAACAGAAATATTGAAAAATTCCTTAAAGTATTAGATATCAAGCTCTTTTTCTAATAATTTCAACTTTCTCTCCTTTT
>CAZSVW010000008.1:5812-20495 GCA_964610485.1 Candidatus Hydrothermarchaeota archaeon
CAAACTATTAAACATGCGATGAAAATTTCAAATTTCTGCTGTTATTGTGGTACGTGTGTAGGGGTTTGTCCTACTGGAGCTCTAGAATTATGCGACTGTGGTAGTGTGGTGTTTAATGAAGAATTGTGTATCCGCTGTAGAGCATGTGAAAAGGTATGCCCACTGGGGGCAATAAGGTTATGATGTATGATGTAGTAGTGGTGGGTAGCGGTCCTGGAGGGTGCATGGCAGCTAAAAGATTGGCAGAGTTGGGTATAGATGTATTGTTAATTGAAAAAAGACCAGAAATTGGCGTGCCGGTTAGATGTGCTGAGGCAACGGGAATAAAAGGGTTAAAGGAGCTTGGAATTGAGCTCGATAAGAGGTACATAGCATCTGTAACCAGGGGAGCGTATGTATTTTCTCCAGATGGAACTAAAATCGATATGACTGGTAAAGAATATACTGGATATATACTTGAAAGGAGGATTTTTGATAAATATCTTGCTATCTTGGCAGCTAAAGCAGGAGCAGAAGTGTTGACGAGGACGTATGCATATGATTTGAAAATGAAAAATGGGTGCGTTAGTGGCGTGATGTTGAAAAGATTTTCAGAGAAATTCGAGGTAAAATGCAAAGCTGTAGTAGCTGCAGATGGTATAGAGAGCAAAATTGGTAGAAAAGCTGGCCTAAATACTACAACCAAAGTGGGAGAGATGACTTCCAATGTTCAATTTGAGATGGCGGGAATAGATATAGAGCCAGAGATAATGGAGTTGTACTTTGGCAATAAAGTAGCCCCAGGAGGGTACGCATGGGTATTTCCAAAGGGAGAAGATATAGCTAATGTGGGGCTTGGAGTTAGAAAAACTGAAAAGAGGGCGATAGATTATCTTAGAGAGTTTATAAACTCAAAGGAGCATCTAAAAAAAGGAAAAGTTTGTGGAATGGTAGTGGGTGGCGTCCCCGTTCAAGGTCCAATTGATAAAAGCTATGGAAATGGAATAGTGTTGGTAGGAGATTCTGCAAGGCAAGTCGATCCGCTCACAGGTGGTGGCATACATAATGCAATGAAGTGTGGAATAATAGCGGCGGAGACTCTGGCGTATGCTGCCGAGAAGGGAGATTTTTCTGAAGAGGTTTTATCTGAGTATGAGAGAAGATGGGGAGAAGAAGTGGGAAAAGTTCTACAACGTTCGCTGAAAATAAAGCTTGTACTAGAAAAAATGAACGATGAGGATATGAATGCATTAGCTAAGCTTTTGGCAAGGATAAAATTTGGAAGCATCGACTTGAAGGATATAAGTAAGAGTTCAATAAAGCTCCCTCCAGAGATTATAGAGTTCGTTCAAAATTTAATGTAAAATGTTTCGTGGTATAAAGATTAAAGCCAAAAAAAACATGAAGATATCTCGGTTGCTTGAAGAGCTGGACATTAATAGAGAGGAGGTTATTGTTTTTAAAAAAGGAGAAATATGCGTTGAGGAGGAGGAAATAAGAAAAGGAGAAGAAATAGAAATTTTGAAGGTTGTTTCTGGTGGTTAGTTTGCTCTGTAGTTGCGGAAAAAAAGCCATATACTTAAGGAGGTACAGTGGGCAACTCTTCTGTACTCAGCATTTCATAGAGTATTTTGAGAATAAAGTAAAGAAGGTTATCCGTGATAGGGGGATGTTTTCAAGCGGGGATAGAGTGGGAGTAGCCCTATCTGGCGGTAAAGACAGTGCAGTAACGCTTTATTTGTTGAGCAGATTCTCAGAAGAGCTGGGGATAGAAGTTATTGCGATATCTATTGATGAGGGGATAAAAGGGTTCAGAGAGAATACTATAGCGAAGGCCAAGGAGTTATGTAAGCTTCTCGATATCAAGCACCACATATTCTCTTTTAAGGATGCTATAGGAAAAGAAGTCGATGAATTTCCAGAGCCAAAATGTACATACTGCGGCGTAGTTAGAAGGAAAGTACTAAATGAAGCTGCAGTTAAATTGAAGGTAGATAAACTTGCCACTGGGCATAATTTAGATGATATGGCTCAGGCTATATTGATGAACTATCTTAGGGGGGATGTTGAGAGACTAATAAGGCTTTCCCGTGAAATAACGACCAAGCATTTTGTACCCAAAGTTAGGCCTCTCATGGAGATGCCGGAGAAGGAAGTAGCAATATTTGCAATCGTTAAGAAATTGCCAGTAAGTTTCGATACGTGCCCATATCTCCATAGTGCATTTAGATTAAGAATAAAGAAAATTATAAATGAGTTAGAGAGAGATAATCCGGGAATAAAATTTTCGATATTGAGAGGATATGAAAAAATAATACCGTGGCTTGAAGATTATCCGGTTAAAAAATTGAGGAAATGCAAAATATGTGGAGCGCCTACTTCACAAGACATATGTAAGGTGTGCATGATCGAGAGCGAAATAGTTAAATATAAGGAAATAGAGTGAGAGGTTGTAGCCATGTCCAAAATTTCTCATCCGAAAAGAGGTTCATTGGGATATAGTCCAAGAAAAAGAGCAGCATCCCATATACCTAGGATTAGGTCTTGGGTTAAGGAAGACAAGGTCAGAATGCAAGGTTTTGCTGGATATAAAGCCGGCATGACGCATGTTTTAATATTAGATAATAGAAAGCATAGCCCTACTTACGGAGAGGAAATAGTTGTCCCGGCTACGGTGGTAGAGACGCCTCCGTTAAAAGTTTTTGGAGTTAGGTTTTACACCACTACAACTTATGGTTTGAGGAGTATCGGAGAAGTTTTAGCTGAAGAGTTAAGTGGGGATTTGGGTAGGGTATTTCCTCTCCCAAAGAAAAAAAATGTTAAGCCGCTGAAGAAATTCGATGAATATATAGAAAAAGCAAATGAAATTAGATTGTTGGTTCATACTCAGCCTAGACTGGCTTCTGTGCCAAAAAAGAAGCCAGAGGTTATGGAGTATGTGGTATCTGGTAATTTAGATGAGGCTTCCAAGTATGCCAAGAGTATAATTGGTAAAGAAATTAAAATTTCTGAGGTTTTTGAAGAAGGTGAGTTGGTGGATGTTTTTTCTATAACGAAGGGAAAAGGTTTTCAAAGCCCAATTAGGAAATGGGGAGTAAAACATTTACCCAGGAAGACAAGGAAGGGAAGAAGGACTGCTGGAACGCTTGGACCATGGCATCCCGCAGCAATGATGTGGACAGTCCCCCAAAGTGGTCAGATGGGTTACCATCAGAGAACAGAATATAACAAGAGGATACTTAAAATAGGTTCGGGTGAAGATATAAATCCCAAAGGCGGGTTTGTTGGTTACGGCCTAATAAAGGGGGATTACGTGGTTATAGAGGGGTCTATTCCTGGTCCAAGAAAGAGATTAGTTAGATTCAGGCCGGCAATAAGACCAAGAGAAATAAAGATAGAGAAACCCAATATAATCTATGTGAGCACATCTTCAAAACAGGGAGTGTGACATGGAAGTGAATGTTTTTTCATTGGATGGTAAAGTAAAAGAGAAAATTGAGTTACCTAGTATATTCTTGGGAGAAATAAGGGAAGATTTAATAAAGAGGGCGGTTCTCTCATCGCAGTCTAGAAGGTTTCAGCCTAAGGGAAGAGATAAGCTTGCAGGGAAACGCACTTCCGCTGAATCTTGGGGAGCGGGCTATGGTGTTTCTAGAGTTCCCAGGATTAAAGGAAGTAGATATTCTGCAGCAGGCAGAGGAGCTTTTGTTCCCATGGCTGTGGGAGGGAGAATAGCTTTTCCTCCATTGGTTGAAAAGAAAATTGTAAAGAGAATAAATGTAAAGGAGCGCAGAAAAGCTATTTTAAGTGCAATTGCGGCGACCGCGGATAGAGAGAGGGTTAAAAGTCGAGGACATAAAATTGAAAAGGTCCCACAAATTCCAGTTATTGTAGATAGTAAGCTTGAGGAGTTGAAGAGTACAAAGGATGTTGAAAAAGTTTTTGAGAAATTAGGTTTAATCGATGATATAAACAGAGCCAAGAAAAAGAAGATAAGAGCGGGAAAAGGAAAAATGAGAGGAAGAAAATATAAACGAAAGAAGAGCGTATTGATAGTTATCGGAGAAGATAAGGGAATAAAGAAAGCGGCTAGAAATTTACCTGGAGTAGATGTGGTTTACGCCAGAAATCTGTGTGTGGAGGATCTTGCTCCAGGTACTCATGCCGGTAGACTAACTGTGTATACCCTTAATGCGATACAGCAACTTAAGGAGAGGTTTTCATGCACGACATAATCATTAGACCAGACATAACAGAGAAGAGTATGAGGATGGTTGAAAAAGAGAACAAGCTCGTTTTTATTGTGAGTAGAAAAGCTAACAAAAAGCAAATAAAACAAGCTGTAGAAAATTTATACGAGGTTAAAGTGGTTGATGTAAATACCGTTATAACACCAAAAGGATTCAAAAAAGCATTCGTTAAACTTTCACCAGAATATAAAGCAGAGGAAGTAGCCACTAGAATGGGAATATTCTAAGGTGAAAAATATGGGAAAGCCCATTATTGTACAGAGGCGAGGAAAAGGAAGCCCCACCTATAGAGCACCTTCTCATCGCTATAAGGGAGATATAAAATATAGGAAATATGATGAGTTGGAAAAAGAGGGTAGCATTAAGGGAAAGGTAGTTGAAATACTCCACGATCCCGCAAGGTCCGCACCGCTTGTTGAAGTAAAGTTTGAAAATGGGGAGAAAATACTCATGCTGGCATGTGAAGGAATAAAAGTAGGTGATGAAATTGCGTGCGGCGTTAATGCAAGCTGTTCTCAGGGAAATGTATTACCTTTGGGCAAAATTCCAGAAGGAACTCCTGTCTTTAATATAGAGATTCATCCGGGGGATGGAGGAAAACTGGTTAAAGCTTCTGGGACATATGCTTTGCTAATTACTCATGATGTAGATAGAAGTGTAGTTCAGTTGCCCTCTGGAGAACTTAAAAGTTTAGATTCGAGATGTAGAGCTACTATAGGTGTAGTTGGAGGAGGAGGAAGGAAAGATAAACCTCTGCTAAAAGCTGGTAAAAAATTCCATATACTCAGGAGTAGAGCTAAGTATTGGCCCGTTGTTAGTAAGGTTGTTATGAATCCGGTTGACCACCCGTTTGGTGGAAAATCACATCGTCCGGGTAAATCTACAACAACACCCAGAGGAGCTCCACCGGGAAGAAAAGTAGGGTTGATAGCGGCTAGAAGAACGGGGAGGAAATAGCCATGGCGAGGGTATTTACATATAGAGGTTTTAAGCTTGAGGAACTCACCAAAATGCCCCTAGATGAGTTTGTTAAGTTGCTCCCCGCCAGACAAAGAAGGACGTTAAAGAGGGGTTTAACTCCAGCACAAAAAAAACTTATGGAAAAAATTAAGAAAGCTAAAAGAGGAGAAAAGATAAAGATAAAGACGCATTGTAGGGATATGATAGTATTGCCAGAGATGGTAGGGCTTACAATTTTTGTTCATAATGGCAAAGAGTTCCAAAAGGTTGATATAAAACCAGAAATGATTGGGCACTATCTAGGAGAATTTGCACCAACAAGAAAGAGGGTGGTTCATGGTGCACCTGGAATGGGTGCCACACGTTCAAGTATGTATGTGCCTCTAAAGTAAGGTGAAGGTAATGGGGTATTCGATTAAACTTGAAGATGAAACAAAAATAGCAAAAGCGTATGGAAAGGAACTTAAAATATCTCCAAAGTATTCTGTAGAAGTTTGTAGGGAACTCAAGGGAAAGAAAGTAAAAGATGCTATTGAGTATCTTGAGAAGGTAATTGCATTGAAACAACCCGTTCCTTTGAAAAGATATAACAAAAAGGTCCCCCATAAAGGAAATTTAGTGAAAGCATGTGCTGGTAGGTACCCCGTTAAAGTTGCAAAGCATATATTGAAAGTTATTAGAAGCGCTATTTCAAATGCGAGGTATAAAGGTTTGGATGAAGAGAAGCTTTTTATAAAGCATATCTGTGCGACTAGGGGTAGAATAATTAAGGGATATATCCCAAGAGCATTTGGGAGAGCAACACCTTTTAATGAGCAGACAACCAATATTCAAGTAGTCCTCGAGGAACGATAGCATGGCAATAGAAAGAAAGTTCATTCAAGAAAATTTTAAAAAACTCGCAGTTAAGGAATTTCTACAGAAGGAACTTGACCGTGCCGGCTGTGGGGAGATAGATATCCAGAGAACACCGCTAGGTACGAGGGTAATAATAAAAGCTCAGAAGCCTGGGTTAGTTATAGGAAGGAAGGGCTCATCTATTAGAGCGCTTACTAATGTGTTAAGAAAAGAATTTAATTTAGATAATCCACAGCTTGAAGTACATGAGTTGGAGAAGCCCGAACTTAATCCTTACGTCATGGCTAGGATTATTGCTTCCTCACTTGAAAGGGGTGTGCATTTTAGGAGAGCAGCCTATGCCGCTCTTCGTAGGATAATGGAAGCGGGAGCTAGAGGAGTAGAGATAACAATTTCTGGGAAGTTAACAGGAGAAAGAGCAAAAACTGTCAAATTTGTGGCAGGTTATTTGAAACATAGCGGTGATCCAGCTTTTAAGTATGTTAAAGAAGCCCATGCTCAAGCCCTTCCTAAGCCAGGAGTGATAGGAGTTAAAGTTAAGATAATGCCTCCCGGAGTGATATTACCTGATGATATTGAAGTGATAGATATAGATAAAGTTGAAGAAATCGAAACAGAGAAAGGGGAGAATAGCGATGGCAATACTGAGGAGCGAGGAGATCAGGGAGCTTAGCATAGACGAACTGGAAGAAAAAGTTAGAGAACTTAAAAATGAATTACTTAGGGAGAGGGCATTAATTGCGGCGGGAGGAGCTCCAGAGAATCCTGGAAGAATAAAAGAAATAAAACGTACTATAGCTAGAATACTTACAATAAAGGGTGAAAAGGAGAGAGGTAAAAAATAGATATGGAAATTTGCCCTAAGTGTGGGTTACCAAAGGAGCTTTGTGTCTGTGAAGATATAGCTAGAGAAACACAGAAAATTAAAGTGTATACAACTAGGAGGAAATTTGGAAAATTAATGACAGTTATTGAGGGGATAGATTCAAAAGACATAGATGTTAAGGAACTTGTCAAGAGACTAAAGGTAGAATGTGCATGTGGAGGGACCTCAAAAGGGGATAGGATAGAACTTCAAGGCGACCATAGAGAAAAAGTTAAAAAGATACTTTCAAAAATGGGATTCCCAGCAGAGCACATAGAACTAAGATGAGGAATTTCCTTAGACACGAGTTCATTGGACTCAAATGTAAAGTTATAGAGTCGACCGATAGCACCCTTATAGGCGTAGAGGGTAGTATAGTGGATGAAACAAGGAACATGCTGATGATAGAAGTAGATGGCAGAATAAAGAAAATCCCGAAGTCTATATGTACTTTTCAATTTGACCTTGGTAAAAAAAAATTGATAGTGAAAGGTTCTAAGTTGGTTGGAAGACCTGAAGATAGATTGAAAAGGAGATAGGTACCATGGACATAGGAATAAATGTGAAACCTCCGAAAAAGACATGTAATGATGAGAAGTGCCCCTTTCACGGGCATTTGAAAGTGAGAGGGCAGATCATAGAGGGAGTTGTCGTAAGTAATAAAATGAAGAATACCGTTGTTGTATTGAGGGAATATTTACGTTATTTAAGGAAGTTTGAGAGATACGAAAAGAGAAGATCCAGGATATTTGCTCACTGTCCAAGTTGTTTAGATGTTAAGGTGGGAGATAGGGTTAGGATAATGGAATGTAGGCCATTAAGTAAAGGTAAGAGCTTTGTAGTAATAGAAAAATTGGAGGAACAAAATGAGAGCAATAAAGGCTAGAGTAGTAAGAGCATTGCCAACTGGAGCAAGAATCAAAATTGTGGATAACTCTGGAGCCAAAGAAATAGAGATCATTCAGGTGAAAGGATATAAAGGGGTAAGAAGAAGACTTGCTGCAGCCGGAGTTGGGGATATAGTAGTAGCTTCTGTAAAAAAAGGTACACCAGAAATGAGAAAGCAGAAAGTTTATGCCGTGATAATTAGGCAGAGAAAGGAATATAGGAGACCAAATGGATTGCGAGTTAAATTTGAGGATAATGCAGCAGTTATAACCAATGAGAAAGGAGAACCTAAAGGTTCCGATATCAAGGGACCAGTTGCTAAAGAAGCTGCAGAAAGATGGCCAAAAATAGCAAGTTTGGCATCTATAATCGTGTGAGGTAAGAAAAATGAAGAAAGAGTTACCCCTTCATAAGCGTCAAAAATTGATGTCAGCTACCCTTTCGCAACAATTAAGAAAGAAATTAGGTAGAAGGAGTTTGATAGTTAGGAAAGGAGATACGGTGGAAATTTTAAGGGGAGATTTTAAAGGACATAAAGGTAAAGTTGAAAAGGTAGACCTCAAAAGGCTCAGGATATATGTTCAGGGAGCGACGATCCAACGCTCTGATGGGAGCGAGAGATTTTATCCGATTCATCCTTCAAATGTTAGGATAGTAAAAGCTGTACTTGACGATCCAAAAAGAAAGAAAATAATAGAGAGGTCAAGAAAATGAGCAGGCATATTAAAAGACTTGCTGCTCCCAAAACTTGGAAAATAAAGAGAAAAGAAAGTAAATTTATCATTAAACCAAATCCGGGACCTCATAGTGCAGAACATTCTCTACCATTATTGGTCATTGTAAGGGATATTTTAGGGTATGCGAAAAATAGCAGAGAGGCGAGAAAGATAATCAAAGAAGGAAGAATAGTTATTGATAGGAGAATAAGAAAAGATCCAAAGTTTCCAGTAGGTTTGATGGATATAGTAGAGATACCGGATGCTCAGGACTATAGGATCACCCTTTTTGATAAAAAAGGTAGGATCACGTTGGTGAGGATAGAGAAGAAATTTACAAAATTCAAACTTTGTAAGATAGTGGATAAAAGCTTTGTTAAAGGAGGAAAAATGCAACTTCACCTCCACGATGGAAGAAATATGCTCGTTGAGAATGATATTTATAAAACTAAAGATACAATTGTTCTGAATTTAGATGAAAATAAAATTGAAAACCATTTCCGATATAAACCGGGTTCTCTGGTCTATATTATCGGAGGGAGTCACGTAGGAGAAGTTGCACGAATTAGGAATATAGAAATAGTAAGAAGTCCGTATCCAAATAAGGTTATTTTGGAAAATTCAGAGAAATTTGAAACTATAGAAGATTATATATTTGTTATTGGAGATAAAAGCCCATTTTTAGATGTATTTGAGGTGAATAAATGAATCCAATGAGGAAAATAAGAATAGAAAAAGTCACAGTAAACATGGGTGTAGGGGAAGGAGGAGAGCGGCTGGTAAAAGCTGAGAAACTCTTAGAAGAAATTACAAATCAAAAACCTATTAGAACATATGCAAAAGTTACCAATCAAACATTTGGGATTAGGAAAGGTATGCCTATCGGGTGTAAAGTAACTTTGAGGAAGGTTAAAGCAGAAGAATTCCTTAAAAAGGCTTTTGCAGCAATTGATTATAAGATAAAAGAATCTAATTTTGATGAAGAAGGTAATTTGTCTTTTGGAATAAGAGAACATATTGATATACCTGGCATGAAATATGACCCCAAAGTGGGTATTTTTGGGATGGATGTTTGTATAACAATGGAGAGACCGGGATACCGGATAAAGCGTAGAAAATTAAAAAAGTCTAAAGTGCCAAGAAGACACAGGATAACAAAGGAAGAAAGTATAGAATTTTTTAAAGAAAAATTTAAAGTGAGGGTGGAGTCAAATGAGGAGAGTAGGTAAAGGCACACGCCCCTGTAGAAGATGCGGTTCCTATGGACCAATAATAAGGAGATATGGATTATATGTATGTAGGCATTGTTTTAGAGAAATAGCTGCAGAATTGGGATTTAAAAAATACCAGTGAGGTGCCCAGATATGCTTATTGATCCGTTGGCAGATGCTTTGTCTACTATAAAAAATAATGAACGAACGGGAAATTTAGAATGCATCATAAAACCTGCTTCTAAATTAATAGCCAATGTTTTAAAAGTAATGCAGGAAAATGGTTATATTGGAGAGTTTGAGTTCATTGACGATGGAAGGTCTGGCAAATTCAGAGTTAAATTGTTGGGAAGGATAAATGACTGCAAGGTTATTAGACCTAGATTTGCGGTAAAAAAAGATGGATATGAAAAGTATGAAAGGAGGTATCTACCAGCTAAAGATTTTGGAATACTAATAGTTACAACGGATAAGGGGGTAATGACTCATAAAAAAGCTAAAGAACTCGGTATAGGAGGAAGACTTCTAGCTTATGTGTACTAGGTGGTGGTAATGATAATAGAGGAAAAAATTGAGATACCTGAGAACGTTGAGATAACGTTGGTGGGCAATGAAATAATCGTAAAAGGACCAAAAGGGGAGCTGCGTAGAGCCTTATCATATCCGGGCGTATCGATAGAAAAAAAGGACTCCTATATACTTGTTTATTCCTCTACTTTAAGAAAGAGGCAACGGGCTATGGTTGGAACTTTTGCTGCCCATATTAGAAATATGATCAAAGGCGTCACTGAAGGATTTGAATATAAACTTAAGGTTGTTTATTCTCATTTTCCGATTAGTGTTAAGGTTAAGGGAAAAGAAGTTGTTATTGAAAATTTTCTTGGCGAAAAAACACCAAGAAAGACAAAAATTTTTGGAAATTGTGAAGTGATAGTTAAGGGAAACGAGATAATAGTCAAGGGGATAAACAAAGAGGAAGTAGGTCAAACAGCTGCAAATATAGAACAAGCGACAAGAATCAAAGATAAAGACCCGAGGGTATTTCAAGATGGGATATACTTGGTAGAACGAGATGGCGTGAGGGTGTAGTTTCATGAAAAAGAAATTTATCAGACAGGAGCACCACAGGTATAAAAAACTGAAGAAAAAATGGAGGAAACCTAAAGGAAGACACAGTAAGATGAGACTAAAAATTAGAGGTAAACCCAAATCTCCATCTATAGGATACAGAGGGAAAAAGAGCGAAAGAGGGTTGCATCCTTCTGGTTATGTGGAAGTTCTGGTAGAAAATGTAAGCCAGCTGAGCAAAGTTAAGAAAGATAAAGAGGCAATTAGAATCTCAGGTAGGGTTGGAAGGAAGAAAAGAGAACTGATAATAGAAAAAGCACAGGAATTAGGGATAAAAATTCTTAATAGGTGATCTTTCATGAATTTGCTAACTCAAAGAAGAATGGCAGCGCAGGTCTTGAAAGTAGGTCAGGGTAGGGTATGGTTCGACCCAGAATACTTGGACGAGATAAGTGGCGCGGTTACTAAAGATGATATAAGGAAGCTTATAAAAGAAGGAAAAATAAAAGCTAAGCAAAAGAGGGGTGTAAGTAGAGGAAGGGCAAGAAAAAGAGAGATCCAAAAAAAGAAAGGTAGAAGAAGGGGGCATGGAAGTAGAAAAGGTAAAAAATATGCTAGATATCCAAGAAAAAGGAGATGGATATCAAAAATAAGAGCCTTAAGAAGAAAACTGAGAGAACTTAAAAAAACCGGAAAAATAGACAGGTCTACATATAGGAAGCTCTATGCACTTGCAAAAGGAGGAGTTTTTAAAAGCAAGTCACATCTGGAAGCATATGTCAAGGAGATGAAGAAACATGGCTAGAGGACCTAGGTATAGGGTACCATTTAGGAGAAGAAGGGAAGGAAAAACAGATTATAGGAAAAGATTAAAACTGCTTTTATCTGAAAAACCTAGAGCAGTAGTTAGGAAGACTCTAAACCACACAATAGTTCAGATAGTCACATTTGATATGAGAGGAGATGTGACATTGGTGTCTTCCCATTCTAATGAGCTGAAAAAGTATGGGTGGAAAGCCAACACGGGAAATATCCCAGCATCCTATTTGACAGGTTTGCTATGCGGAAAACGTGCTTTACAAAAGGGAATAAAGGAGGCAGTATTGGATATAGGGTTGCATCCTCCTACTAAAGGTTCGAGGGTATTTGCGGCTCTTAAAGGTTTATTGGATGCCGGAATGTTAATCCCTCATTCTCCCGAGGTTCTTCCGCAGGATGAGAGGATAAGGGGAGAACATATTTCAGAAGATCTACCCGAACAATTTGAAAAGGTTAGGAATAAAATAATGGGTGCATAGAAATGTTAGAGGATTGGGAACCAAAAACAAAACTTGGAAGACTGGTCAAAAATGGAGAAATCACTGATATAAGAGAAATTTTCAAATTAGGTTTACCTATAATGGAAGTTGAGATAGTAGATACTCTACTTCCAGATTTAAAAGAGGAGGTTTTGGACATAACCATAGTTCAGAGAATGCATAAGTCTGGAAGGAGAACGAAATTTAGAGCTATAGTTGCTGTGGGTAATGAAAACGGTTACATAGGATTGGGAAAGGGTTCTGCAAGGGAAGTTGGTCCGGCGATTAGAAAGGCTATTAGAAATGCCAAACTCAATTTAATTGAGATTAGAAGGGGCTGCGGCTCTTGGGAATGTGGTTGTGGAATGCCGCATTCTATTCCCTTCCAAGTTAGTGGAAGATCTGGTAGCGTAAGGATAACATTACTGCCAGCTCCAAGAGGCGTGGGGTTGGCAGCGGCGAAAATTCCTAAGAAGATTTTCACGTTAGCGGGAATAAAAGATATATGGACATATTCAAGGGGACAGACAACGACAACAGTAAATTTTGCAAGAGCTACCTATGAAGCACTTAAAAAGACGGCAACGGTAAAGGTTGATGAGGCTAGTGCAAAAGTTGTAGGCTTAGTAGAGGGCAGGGTTGAGTGAAAATGCGTAGGATAGCTGTTATTAGGGTAAGGGGAAGGGTGCATGTTAATCCAGAAATAAGAGATACGCTAAAAATGCTAAATCTCACGAGAGTAAATCACTGCGTTATAATAGATGATAGACCAAGCTATGTGGGGATGCTTCATAAAGTAAAGGACTATGTAACTTGGGGAGAAGTGGATGAAGAGGATGTAGAACTTTTGTTGAGAAATAGAGGAGAGTTGATCGGTGGCGAGAAGCTAACAGATGAATATGTAAAGAAGAATACGAAATTTAAATCTATAAAAGATTTTGCTAAAAAATTTATAAAGTTTAAAGCAGAGTTGTCAGATATACCAAATTTAAAGAAAGTTTTCAGACTTCATCCCCCACGAAAAGGGTATAGAGGGATAAAAAAACCTTTTTCGATAGGAGGAGCATTAGGAGATAGAGGAAAGGCTATAAAAGAGCTGATTTATAGGATGAGGTGATTAGCAATGCCCACAAGATATAGAAAGACTAGGAAGTTCAGAGGCTCACGAACATGTGGCGGGGGTTCCCATAAGAAAAGGAGAGGAAAAGGAAGTAAAGGGGGCACAGGATTAGCTGGCGGTCATAAACATAAGTGGAGTTATGTAGTGAAATATGATAAAGCCAGATTCGGAAGAAGAGGGTTTAAATTTCCACCAGAGATCAAGAAAAGGCATGATATTATAAATTTGAGAGATATAGAAGAGAAACTTGATAAATTCATTAGTGAAGGAATAGCTAAAGAGAAAGAAGGTAAAATAGTCCTAGAACTTAAAAATTATAAAGTCTTGGGAACTGGAAAAATCAGTAAGCCCATAATAATTAAAGCAGCTTCTTTTTCCAGCACTGCGATAGAAAAAATAAGAAAAGCAGGAGGAGAGGTGATAGAGGAGTAATATGAGTATCCTTCATAAGTATGAAGGTTTTCTTACAAGTTTGCCAGAAGTTGAACGTCCTAGGTATGTCTTGAGATTTAGAGATAAAGTAAAGTGGTTTGCTTTAGTTTTGATAGTATATTATCTATTAAATGAAACACCCCTCATAGGCTTAGACCCGAAGGCCGTTGATTACTTTGAAAGTGTTAGAGCAGTTATAGCAAGCAAATTCGGTTCAATCGTTACTTTGGGAATCGGTCCAATAGTTAGTGCATCCATCATACTGCAGATTTTAGTTGGAGGAAAACTTGTTGATTTGGACCTTTCTAATCCCAGAGACAGGGCGATCTTCCAGGGGACTCAAAAGCTCTTATCTGTACTTTTCACGATATTTGAAGCTTCGGTAATGGTATTAATGGGGGCTTTACCTGCAATAGGAGGGGAATTAAAGTATCAACTTTTACTCATCGCTCAACTTACATTGGGAGGAATCCTCATAATTTATATGGATGAAGTCGTTTCGAGATGGAGTATAGGAAGTGGAATAGGAATGTTTATAGCTGCTGGTGTGTGCTCTCAGATAGTAATAGGCTCTTTGAATCCTCTCCCACCTATCAAAGGAGAGAGTAGGCCAGCAGGCAGGATTCCAGCTTTCATTTATAGCGTCATGGAGGGCAGCCCGGATTGGGGCTTGCTTGTTCCCATCCTTGGAACAATAATTGTATTCCTTGCAGTAGTTTATATGGAGAGCGTACGTGTTGAGATCCCCTTAACTTATGGGAGATTTAGAGGAGCTAGGGGAAGATATCCAATAAAGTTTATATATGCCAGCAATATTCCGGTGATTTTTGCAAGTATATTTCTAGCTAATGTACAACTTTGGGCTAGACTGCTGGATAGGTATGGACACCCCTTATTGGGAACGTTTGTAGAAAACAAGCCTATTAGTGGGGTGGCTTACTATTTACAAATTCCTAGACCTATTTATAGTCCGGACTTTGACTTGACAGCAACTGTAGTTTATGCGATAGTTTTAGTTGGATTAAGCATGGTTTTCTC
>CAZSVW010000009.1:0-18881 GCA_964610485.1 Candidatus Hydrothermarchaeota archaeon
AGATACTCTGGTGATCGGAGTAACACAATCTGGCGAGACCTATGACACTCTAGCTGCCATGAAGTATGCTAAAAGAAGAGGAGCAAGGATTGGAGCGATAGTCAACGTCATAGGGTCTACAGCGACAAGGCTGGCAGATCACGTGATCATGCAAGCTTCTGGAATAGAAATTGCGGTGTGCGCTACCAAGACATATACCTCTCAGCTTGTTGTTTTGCTTAGAGTTGCAATTGAACTAGCAAAAATCCGGGGAATAGATGTTAGCAGACTAGAGAAAGAGATATCATACCTACCATCGTTAATCAGGGAAGTTTTAAATCAAAAAGATAAAATAAGAGATATTTCGTCTAAACTTACAACAAAAAATTATCTATTTATAGGTAGAGGGATTAATTTACCTAGCGCTCTTGAAGCAGCTCTGAAATTTAAAGAGATAACCTATTTGCATGCAGAGGGGATGAGTGGGGGGATGCTCAAACATGGCACAATATCGCTTATCGATGAGGATATGTATACGGTAGCAATGATCCCCGCTGAGGGAGAGAATCGTTCAAAAATGAAGAGCAATATCCAAGAAGTAAAATCCAGAGGTGGATCGGTATTGGGAATAATCTCTGGAGAAAATTTGGCAGAATGCGATGAAAGTATACTTATACCTACATGCAATGAACTTATATCCCCCATAGTCTTTGCACCCGCCTATCAACTCCTAGCATATTATAAGGCTGTCGAGCTGGGTAGAAACGTTGATAAACCTAGAGCATTAGCAAAGTCTGTTACTGTTGAATAAACTTTTTAAACTAATAACCATAAACCTATACTACTGTTTTTATTGGAGGTTCATAGTTATGGTGGCTATTGTAGTTGGTGGTCAATGGGGGGATGAAGGAAAAGGTAAAATTGTTAGCTATTTAAGTTTGAAAGATAAGCCAGACATAATAGCAAGAGCTGGAGTAGGACCGAATGCGGGGCATACAGTCACCTATAGAGAAAACAAGTTCGGTGTAAGGCTGATACCTTCGGGATTTGTGTACGATAAAGCTAGACTTTTGATAGGAGCAGGGGTGCTGGTAAATCCCGAAGTTTTGTTGGCTGAGATCAAGGAGTTAAAAGTTGAGGAGAGAGTCGGAGTAGACTACAGGGCGGGGATAATAGAGAAGAAGCATATAGAGCAAGATAGAACATCTAGCCATCTTTCAGGAAAAATAGGTAGCACTGGCACCGGCTGTGGCCCTGCCAATGCTGATAGAGCTAGCAGAAAACTTAAACTTGCAAGGGATATAGTAGAGCTGCAGCAATATCTCACCGATGTTCCAAAGGAGTTAGATCGGGCAATAAAAGAGGGGAAGAAAATTTTAATTGAGGGTAGCCAAGGTTTTGGTTTGAGCCTCTTCTATGGCACGTATCCATATGTTACTTCTAAAGACACTACAGCGAGCATGGTTTGTGCGGATGTTGGAGTAGGACCGCGGAAGATTAAGGAGGTCATAATAGTATTCAAGTCATATCCTTCTCGTGTAGGTTCTGGGCCATTTCCCACAGAAATTTCGCAAGAGGAAGCAGAGAAATTGGGGATAGTTGAGTATGGAACTGTAACTGGGAGGAGGAGGAGAATAGGTAAATTTGATTTTGAGTTGGCAAAATATGCTACAATGGTAAATTCAGCTAGTCAGGTGGCGATTACTTGTGTTGACTATATAGACAAATCTTGTAAAGGAGTTAAAACTTATTCTGAACTTTCAGATAAAACAAAGAGATTCATTGAAAAAGTTGAAAGAGAGCTTGAAACTCCGGTGACGCTAATTTCTACGGGTCCGGGAATTGATGAGATAATAGACCTCAGGGAGGAAAAACTTTGACTAAATTTATAGTGGTTACTGGGGGGGTCCTTTCAGGATTAGGTAAAGGAGTAACTACAGCGGCAATAGGCAAAATTCTCGCTTCCAGAGGAATTAAGGTGGATGTTTGCAAAATAGACCCTTATCTCAATGTCGATCCAGGTTTGATGAATCCTTATCAGCACGGGGAAGTATGGGTAACTAAGGATGGTTATGAGGCAGACTTGGACTTCGGACACTATGAGAGGTTTTTGGATATTGAATTAACCAGAGAGCATAATATAACTACCGGAAAGATATATTTGAGTGTTCTTGAAAAGGAAAGAAAAGGAGAGTATCTTGGACAGACGGTTCAGATCATTCCACATATTACAGATGAAATAAAAAAGCAAGTTTTTGAGATAGCCAAAATTAATGATCCGGATGTTCTCCTTGTTGAGATAGGAGGAACCGTCGGCGATATTGAAGGAATGCCCTTCTATGAGGCTATGAGACAACTTAGGAGGGAGATAGGGAAGGAAAATGTTCTCTTTGTACATGTTACATTGGTGCCCACATTAAAAGCTGTCGGAGAGCAGAAAACTAAGCCCACTCAGCACAGTGTTAAGGAACTAAGAAGCATAGGTATACAACCAGATATAATTGTCTGTAGGAGTGAAAAGCCTCTGCTTGAAGAAACAAAAGCAAAAATCGCTTTATTTTGCGATGTCAGTAAGTTAGACGTGATAAGCAACCATGATGTTGAAAGTGTTTATGAAGTTCCACTGGTGATGGAAAGGCAGGGATTGGGGGATAACATACTCGGGAAACTCAATCTGAGGGAGAAAAAGCGTGACTTGTCTGAATGGAGGAGGTTTATAGAAAATATAAAAAATCCAAGAGAGGAGGTGAAAATAGCTATAGTAGGGAAATATACAGAACTCAGAGATTCATACATAAGCATAGTGGAGGCTCTCAAGCATGCAGGTTGGAGTTATTCCGCCAAAGTAAATATTGTTTGGGTAGAATCTACAGAACTGGAGGAGAATGAAGATAAGATTAGGGTATTAGATAACGTACATGGAATATTAGTACCCGGAGGTTTTGGAGCAAGAGGAGCCGAAGGAAAGATCCTATCTATAAAGTATGCGAGAGAGAACAATGTTCCATTTCTGGGAATATGTTTTGGATTCCAGCTTGCGGTAGTCGAGTTTGCCAGAAATGTATTAGGTTTAATAGATGCTAATAGTTCTGAAATTGATCCAACTACTAAGCACCCGGTTATAGATTTACTCCCAGAGCAACGTAAAATAGAACAGCTAGGAGGGACGATGAGACTGGGTGAATTACCCATTATAATAGAGAAAGATACACTAGCTTATAGAATATACGGTAAGACGAGAATAGGGGAAAGACATAGGCATAGATATGAGGTTAATCCAGAATACATTTCAAAGTTGGAAGAGAAGGGCATGAAATTTTCAGGAAAAAGTGAGGACTTGAGAAGGATGGAAATACTAGAGTTACCCGACCATTTTCATTTTCTTGCAACACAGTTTCATCCAGAATTTAAATCGCGCCCTCTTAATCCTGCTCCGGTATTTAAAGCTTTTGTTGGTGCTTCTCTGAGGAAGAAAAATGTTCGATCCTAGAAAATTTATAGAGAGAGCAATAAATGAAATTAGAAGTCAAGTTGGAGAAAATAAAGCCATAATAGCGTTATCTGGAGGAGTTGATAGTTCGGTGGCGGCTGTTCTTGCTCATAGAGCACTTGGAAAGAGACTTGTGGCAGTGTTTGTTGACCATGGTTTTATGAGGAAAAAGGAACCTGAGAATATAATCAAAACATTTGGTTCAATGCAGATGAATTTGGTAGCTATAAATGCAAAGAATAGATTTTTTAAAGCTTTAAAGGGGGTTAGAGATCCGGAAAAGAAAAGGAAGATTATAGGAGAGCTATTCATTAGGATTTTTGAAGAAGTTGCAATTAGGGAGAATGCCAAGTATCTAGTCCAAGGAACGATAGCTCCAGATTGGATTGAGAGTGAAGGAGGAATAAAAAGCCATCATAATGTTGCTGGATTGCCCTCGGGAATGATGTTGGAACTCGTAGAGCCCTTGAGAGATTTATATAAAGATGAAGTAAGGAAAGTCGCAAGGGAGCTTGGACTACCCGAGAGTATATCCGAAAGAATGCCTTTCCCCGGTCCTGGATTAGCTGTAAGAGTAATAGGCGAAGTCACCCCCGAAAAGATAGAGATAGTTAGAGAAGCGAATGCAATAGTTGAGGAGGAAATAAAGAAAGCTAATCTCAGACCATGGCAGGCGTTTGCGGTGTTGCTTGAGGAAAAGACAGTTGGAGTAAAGGGCGACATCAGAGAGTATGGCTATACGATAGCGGTGAGGGTGGTAGAAAGTATAGATGCTATGACAGCTACTGCGATGGAAGTTCCTTGGGAGGTACTTAAGGGTATTATGAAGAGGATTACCAGAGAAATACCAGAGGTCACACGGGTTCTGTATGATATAACAGATAAACCTCCTGCTACAATAGAGTTTGAGTAATATGCTGAAATTACTTTTAGCTCTATCTGCCGGTATTATCGTGGGATTTGTTAAGGGTAGTTTTTCCAAGAAGGACAAAAAAAATATACAAAAATTCATGAATTACCTACTTTTTTTGTTGATATTATCTATGGGGGCTGAAATAGGATATGATAAAGAAATTATAAGTAAACTTCCAGATTTAGGAATAAGTGCAGCATTTATATCCATGTCGACAATTTTTGGAAGTATATTGGCAGTTTTAATTATGGAGAAAATTCTTATAGGAGGGCAAGAATGGTAATATTTCCAATTGTAGCCTTAATTATTGGAATACTAATCGGAATGAGTCATGTTGTTCCATTGTTTATTTTAAAGCAAGCTCCATCTACGATACTCCTTTTACTTCTGTTTATTGTTGGCATTGATATAGGGAGCAATAAAAATGTAATGAAAGAGATTAAAAGATTCGGATTGAAGGTAATATTTTTACCTTTGTTTATTGTCCTTGGAAGCTTGGCAGGAGGTTTATTTAGCGGATATCTGTTAAATATGAAATATTGTGATGCTCTAGCTATTGCTTCAGGATTTGGGTGGTATAGTTTGTCTGGAATTCTAGTCAGCAACTTGGCAAATGTTGAGCTAGGAACGCTTGCATTTTTGGCAAATTTGGCTAGAGAGCTTTTTTCCTTCTTTATAATACCCCTGATATCCAAGCGTGGAAAATTAATATGCATAGCTCCTGGAGGAGCAACGAGCATGGATTCTACTCTTCCCTTTATAGTTAGATATGGAGGGTCTGAAATCGCAATAGTAGCTATCGTGAGTGGTATTGTATTGAGTGCTCTAGTTCCTATAATGGTCCCCTTCTTTTTGTCATTGAAGTAGCTCTAATATGCGGGTGCCGGGATTCGAACCCGGGTCACGAGCTTGGGAGGCTCGTGTCCTGCCCCTAGACTACACCCGCTTAATTTTAAAAATATGTTTTAACATTCGAAAAATAAACTTTAAGTTCGATTTTTGGGCCGAATATTAAATATGGCATATCGAGGTAAAGTGCTCGTGGCAGAAGATGAGTATGATATCGCATTTGTTCTCAGTAAGTCACTGAGGGACATGGGATATAAGGTTATAGAGGCATATACTCCTGAGGAGTGCATCAAAAAGATTTATAAGGAGAAACCAGATGTGGCCCTCATTGATGGAATGTTTCGAGACTTATGCAGACAAATAAAAGAATGTTCAAATTCTATGGCGGTAGTTCTACATTCTGTTGTTTGTTCAGAAGAAGAATTAAAGAAGATAGGGGCAGATGACCAAATTCATAGACCGTTGAACATAAGAAGAGTTATTGAGACTATAGATTTCCTAGTTTCAAGAAAACTAAAGATATTAAATGCCTAGAAATCTCGCTATAATAAAACTAATAGCCAGTAAGAACTGAGTCCCCAGTACTGTTTTGACATTTGAACCTAGGGATGGAATGAGTTTTACTATGTTGTCGTAGTTGATTGTAGCTCCTTTTATAGCTTTAATGGCTTCTGGCAATGTCAAAAAAGCTAACAATGCAGTGTAAGGGAGATAGCCAGCTATTATTGACATTCCGATAAATATATAATTGAAAATGGAAATTGCAGAGTAGAGTCGTGCAGCGATTTTTTTTCCTAACAGTATAACAAAATTTTTTCTCCCAGCTCTTTTATCGGCGTTGTAGTCTGGGAACTCATTTAAGAATAAAAGATTGAAGGTAAGTATCCCTGCGGGTATGGAAGCTACCAAAGCTTGCATCGAGTAAAATCCGGTTTGTACAAAATAACTTCCAATAACTGGAAGAACTCCCAGCCCCAATCCTGCAGAGATTTCTCCCAACATCAGCTTGGCTAAATGCGTTGTGTAGAAATAAACAAATATACCTCCAAGTATCACTATCGGCAGGAGAGATATCCCTCTTATGATTATGAAGTATACCCCTACACTCAACCCTATAAGGAAATTTAAAATTGCGAAATAGAAAACTTCAGTAGGGGATAAAATGCCTTGGGGGAGTATACCGCTTCCTCCACTAAAGGGAGTCCTCGTAGTATTTAAGTCTATCCCACTTTTATAGTCATAGTAGTCATTGAAAGTGTTAACAGCTATATGCAATGCCACTAATCCAACCAATGCAATGAAGAAATACGTAAGATTGAAGTATCCTTGGTAGAATGCGATAGAGCTTCCATAGACTACCAAAATCACCGAGAGAATCAAGAACTGAGGCCTAGTTTCGAGAAACCATGTTTTAATCATAGGCATTTATATAATAAAAAGATACCTCACTCATTAATTTTTTTCAACACTTCAAGCACAGTTTCTCCCGCTTTATCGATATCCCTACCTAGCGAGATGAATCCGTGTTTCTTAAGCACAATAAAGTTATGGTTGTTTAGCACTTTAAGTACCTCTTTAACTAAATCGATAGACCCAGCAGGAGCTTCTCTCTCGGTATAGACCAGCCATGGATAATCTGCATTAACGATCTTGTCACAATGTCCATGTAAAATAGCTCCTACATCTCTCCTTTCAGTATATATTGCACAGTGAAGTAGAGTTTCTGAGGAAGGATTTTTTATTCCCCTTGCATACACTTTCCCTCCATCTAGATCGCAGTTGATAATTTCAACGAAGTCTTCGGGGGTTAGTTGTTCCAGTTTAGATTTAGTTGCAGTAATTATGAATCCGTTAAGTGTTCTAGAACTTAGATTTCCGAATGATCCATCGTAGCTGGGAGCAAGTCCGAGAGAGTGAAAAATCTTCCCCCATTTAGTTAGTTTCGGTATATTGCTATTTTTTGGAATATCTCTTGAAACAAATTCAACTTTAAATTTTATCTTCGCACGAGTTTCCAATTCAATCACGCCCTACTATTACGTTAAAAATTAAGTAACAGATAAAAAGTTTTATTAAATAAAATCCTGAAAAAAGACAACCATGATTAAATATACAGATATCCTCTCCATTTTTACTCAATATTCTAAAGAGAGAATATCAGTTGAGTGGAGTATACCACTTATGGTTTTGATTTCTGTCTTCTTTTTAATTTTATTGGTTTTGATTGTGATGATAATTATTTTAAAAAGGAGAAAGAAAAAGAAGAAGGTTAAAGAGAAAATAATTGGAGAGAGCTTAATATATGAGTCTCCGGATGGAAAATTCAAGTTTGTTTTAAAATATGACGTAGAGAGGGAGATAGAAAGATATAGACCAAAGCCGCTTAGTTTGGATGTGGAAGATTTTGATACCCGGTTAAAACTTATAGGTGAAAAATATAGAATGTTCCCGTTAATCGTTATTGATAGAGATGGCATGGTTGTAAGTTCAACGAATTCTGTATCAGAGGAAGAAATGGCTAATTTTATATCACTTTCACTTAAAGTAGGAATTGGAGAGGAAATTAAAAGGATAGAGTTAAGTAAGGAAGAAGAGAATATATATATTTCTAGCATAGATGTAGAAGGAATAAAACTGATAGTTATCGGAAAAAGCAGGGATAAAATACCGCTAAGATATTTAGAAGATTTCGAAAAAGATATGATAGAAGCCATGTCTAAGATTGTATAACCGAGAAATTTTTTTGATGGGAATATCATATGTTAACATTAGCTATGGCCGGGGTGACGGAGAGGCTACGTGGCGGACTGCAGATCCGCTTTACTCGGGTTCAAATCCCGACCCCGGCTTAAATGAAAGCCCTGATAAGCGTATTTGATAAGCATAAGTTAGAAGAACTTGCAAGACCGTTGAATGAACTTGGTATAGAAATTATAGCAACAGAAGGTACAGCACAAGAGCTCGCTAGATTAAATATACCTGTGATAAGGGTCTCCGAGTTTGTCGGATATCCGGAAATTGAGAGAGGAAATGTAAAAATAAAAACTTTACATCCGAGGATACATGCAGGGATCGCAACGGGAGAAATTGGAATTTTGGCTGTAAACCTCATACCGCTTTCCTTAGACCTTAAAAATATAGATGTTGGTGGAGTGGCGATGCTGCTCTCTGCAATAAAGAATTTTGAGAAAGTTGCAACAATAGTAAATCCAATGAGGTATAGTAGAGTAATGGAAGAACTCAGGGAGAGAGGTGAAATTTCATATAATACAAAGCTCAAATTGGCAAAAGAGGCAACGAAATATCTCTTATCTTATATAATAGAAGTTGATAGGATGTCACAACGTATTTAGTTTTTTTTGATCTCTCCTCCTCCGGCAGGTAGAAACCTCTGAATTTCTTCTATTTCAATATTTTCAACTTTCCTTTTGTCTTTTTCATTTAATTTTTTTAGTATTGTCTTCTTTATTTCTTCAGCCAGTTCTCTACTCTTTTTTCTTCCAGGGACTAAAACAACAAAGTATGGAGTCTTTTGCTCTATGGCGGTAGTAGGGCCTCCTATTATGCTGGTCTTTTCATCGTTTATTACAAACCCTATTGCTATTTCAGTTTTCCCTACTCCCCAATTTTTTCTTCCTCTAATCACAAAACCCCCTTTACTCAGATATTCCCCATGTTTGGGAGACTTGCTTACTTGGTCGGGTCTGACCCAGTACGCTTCTATACCCGAAAGACCGTATTTCCAAGCTTTCGAATATGCTACTGCGAAATCAAGAGCTTCTTTTATCGTTTTTTCTGGTATTTCTCTGCCAGAGGTTTTTATTATTACAACTGGAGCTCCGTGGATGTCAGCATGTACAAATATGTCTTCATTTTCCATATGTTTTTTTACTAAAATCTCATTTTGAGTGGCATCTCTCCCTCCTATGACCAAGAAACCGTCACTTGAAAAGAACCATCTGAACTTTTCATACCACTTTCTCTTCTTTCTAGAGATTTTTTTCGGTTTCGTCTTTTTTTCTGTTATGCCTTCTTCTTTTAATTTTTTTAGTTCCTTTACACTTTCAGAAATAGAGATCTTAACACCTTTTAGTTTTTCCTTAAATTTTTTCCCCCTATTGTAGTAGTATTCTGCATTTTCTGATGCACTTTTCTTCAAATCTAACTTTATTTCTTCCCCTTGAACATTGACAACTACTCTCCCTTCATTTGGAAGAATTCGGATATTTTTTTGTTTGATTTTTTTAGCTATGTCTTCTAGGCTAAATTTTTTTCTTAGTTCATTTATTGTTTTCAAAAGTTTTTCAAATTTGTCAAAGTTCATATAGATGATATCTCCAATTTTTTTATTTTTTTCGGATTTTCTTTTGAATTCTCTGTAAGTTTTAGCTTGGATTTTCAATCTTTCCTTTATTTTTTTTATTTTTCTTTCAAATTCTTTTTTTTCTACTTCTTGTATTTTTTTAAGTTCGTATTTGGTGTAATATTCGTCTAAAGCCCTATTGAAGCTGTCAAATTCTAAAAATTTTTTATTTTTGTATAGCTCTAGAAAAATAGGAGTTGCATCTACTGCATTCTCGTCATCAAAAATTATCAAATTTTTAGTTCCTATTTCACTATTTATTTCTTTTATTGCATCTATTATTTTTTTTATTTCTTCTTTATCAAGTTCTTTTTTGTTTTTTTCTATTTTTGCTCTTAAACACACCTCTTCTGCGTATGTCCCACCCAAACCTAAGAGTACTGCTAGTGTCCTCACGATGTCTCCAGTAGATTTTTTTAATATTTCTTTTAGCTGTTTCTCATCCACCTCTAGTGGATTTACCTTTTGTGGCGGATATTCGTATTTTGAGCGAATCAGAAGTTCTCTATGTTTGTATTTCTTAGGAATCATCACTGAAAGTATATGATAATTTTTATCTGTGAGTATTATGTTTCCTTTTCCAAAAAGTTCACATATTAAATAGTATTTTTCACTCTTTTTCTCTATTTCGAGCTCTACAACTCTATCAAAATTTATTTGCCTTATTTTTTTTATAATTCCTCCACTTATATGCTTTCTTAAAGACATTGCGAAGTTACTGGGCTTAGTTGGGCTGGGTTTCGGATATTCTGTTAGATGAATTCTCTTCCCAGCCTCAACTACTAGAAATGCATTCCCAAAGTTTTTTATATTTAATTGAATTTTTAATTCATGAGGTGAAACTTGATAGATCTTCCCCACTCTCGCACCCACCACCGATTGCAATTCCTTTACAATTGCTAAGACGTCAAAGCTCGACATCTCAACTTTCATCCGAATCACCGGGAGAGGATAAAGAATGGATAGGGAGATAGAACGCAAGATAGGAATAATACATATAGCTTATGGATTTTTGCTTGGTTTAATTTTTGGTTTATATGTCCATGGGACCCTAACTTTTTTAAGTTTATTAATAGTGGGGTTCGTAATTTCATTTCCATTATACCATCTTACTAGAAAGTTGTTTAATCTTTCTCACGAAGAATTTCAATTAAAAGATTGGATAAAAAAAGGATACTATCCTTTTTTGATAACGTGGGTAGTAGTCTGGGTATTCGTATATAATCTATTACCATAATTCACTTCCCCATATTCCTTTAGGTTCTTCTTCCTCTTCTTCGAACTTTGAGAATTTGAGTAATATCCCGTAATCTTCCAATAAATGTTCTAAGCTGTGTAAACTTAAGTTTTGAGTGAATTTTTTGTTATTTTCATATATTTCACTTGTAAATTTCTTTATTTTATCTCTTAGTTCAAAGAAGAGTTTTCCATCTTTTATATTAAATAGGAAATCTTTATCTAAATATTTGCAGAATTCTAGTATAAATGTTTGAATAACATATCTATTAGCATATGCATCTCTGTCCATATCAGAAATTAGTTCGATAAAAAGATTTATTTGTTCTTTTATCTTTTCTTTATCTTTTACATCTCTAAAGAAATTATGTGTCTTTCTCAATGTGGTAAAATCGTTGTTTTCTATTGTAGATGTCTCTCTTTTGTATGCTTCAATAGCTTCTTTGAATTCTTTCTTTCCAAACATTTCTATATAATCCTCCCTCCTTGATATCTCCCGTTATAAGCTGAAGTTTCTCCTTTTACTTCGCAGAATACGATTTGTGCTATCCTCGCATATCTCTCAAGCTTAAACTCGTACTTTGATTCATTTTTTATTCCCATGGTTAGTCTACCCTTATATCCGGGATCAACAACTGCCGTTTTAAGAGATACCCCACATCTAAATAATGTGGAGCGAGGGAATATAAAAGCAACTAAATCATTTGGCATGTTAACTTTCTCTTTCGTGATGCATAGATAGTATTCCATCGGTTTTATTATGAAGATCGATTCTTTTTCTAGTTCAGGTAAAATTCTATTATTTATCCCAATGAAACCTCCAGATTTTACTTTATGAAGTTCTTCTATTTCTAAATCTACTCCAGCCCCTTGGATATTATTCTCATCAAAATTTTCCATTAATTTTTGATTTTTTATTCTATTTATTATTTCTTTTTTTCCCAGAAACATATTCTTTTGCTTCTTTTATATATTTCTCTATGATTTTTCTAGAAATATTCGTTTTATTTGAAATTTCGTCTACATCAGCTTTAGCCAAATCATTTGCAGATTTTATGCCGATACTCTTAAAAATTTCTTCTCTTTTTTTCCCTATACCCTTTATAGCTGTGAGAGGTATAATTTCTTCTTTTTTCTCCTCTTTTATTTTAGATTTAATTTTTTTAAGGATCTCTACATTAAAATCATAGCAGGTTTTTCTTCTTTTATCTATTTTAACAATTTTCTTTGCATCTTTAAGGTCAAATTTAGCTTTTTTTAGTTCTCCTATACTAAATCCTCTACCTTTCCTGATTTTTCCTCTAGATATAACTTTGGCATACATTTTTTCACCTCATCTAGCTCTAAAAACTTCTAAATTATACGGGGCTCTAGTTTCTACTCTGAATATCTTATAAAATGATGAAGCCAACTCTATACATTTTGATTCTTCTCCGTGACATGTGATTATCCTTTCAGGCTTTGGATTCAATTTTCTCACATAATTTATAAGCTGATTTCTGTCAGAGTGTCCTGAAAATCCTTCAACTGTGTGAACTTGAAGCTCAACTTTGATTACCTTTGTTCTCCCGTTCTCACTAACCGGAATTTCTCTCCATCCCTTTTGAAGCCTCCTACCTAAAGAACCTTCTGCTTGGTAACCAACGAATATCAGGGCATTTTTCTCATTTTCAGCTAGATTCATAAAATATTCTATTGCAGGTCCACCTGCCAACATTCCGGAGGTTGATAGGATAATACTAGATTCAGGTTCATCTATCACTTCTTTTCTCTTGTTGGAATTGCCTACTCTCACAAAAATATCAGAGAGAAAAGGATTTTTTCCTTTGTGGAATATCGTCTCTCTAAGCTCCCTGTTCAGATACTCTGGATAAGTTGTATGAATGGCGGTTGCTTCCCATATCATTCCATCTAAATAAACGGGAACTTCATTTAAAGTTCCGTTACTCATGAATTCCTCAATAACAAGCATAAGTTCTTGCGCTCTACCCACAGAAAATACGGGGATGAGTATTTTCCCGCCCCTGTTTATCGTTTCATTCATAATTCTGATTAGTTCTTTTTCCGCTTCTTTTCTGCTAGGCTGAATATCTTTTATTCCCCCATACGTACTCTCTATAATCAATGTTTCTAACCTGGGGAACTTATAACTTGCGGGTTCTAAAAGTCTAGATTTCTCGAATTTTATATCCCCCGTATATGCAATATTGTGCAGTCCATCTCCTATGTGAAAATGGGCAATAGACGATCCTAAGATATGCCCTGCATTATGGAGGGTGAGTCTGATATCTGGAGAAATATCAGTAACCTCACCATAATTGAGTGGAATTACGTGACGTACCATTTCTTTAACATATTTTCTTGGATATGGAAGGTCTTTTCCTTCCCTCTCAACAACTTCGAGGTAATCCCACTGAAGTAGGAACATTAAATCTCGGGTTGGCGGGGTACAGTATACTGGGCCTTCATATCCCATATAGAAGAGGTAGGGAACAAAACCACAGTGGTCTAAGTGGGCATGAGTAATTACGATGGCATCTAGCTCCTGTAGATTGAATTCTGGTATATTCAAATATGGAAATGCTCCTTCGTCTCCGGCCGCAACATTCACTCCACAGTCTATCATTATTTTACTCTCTGGCGTATGGAGATACATACACGTCCTTCCGACTTCTCTAAATCCCCCCATTACACTTACCCTTACCCATCCTTCTCTCCCCAGATGGGTTCTGTGTATTCTTTTGCCTATCTTTTTCAGTATCTCTTTTCTTTCATCACTATCCCTAAGGAGCATATACCTTATACTTTGGACTATCTTTGATGGAATGGGAGGCACTCTCCTGACCTGTGGTACCCAACCTACCTTTGCCTTGATTTCGGTGAGCGTTTTTCCATTCTTTCCAATAACTAGACCCGGTTTAACTGCTTCAATTATAACTTCCCCAAAATTTGAATCGAAAATTATGTCTTTTATTTCAGCTTCAGCTGGAACGATCTCCAAAATTCTTTTTTTTGCCTCTTCAGGATCTATGAGTACAGAAGGGTCGGGCCTGATAATCACTCTCTTTCTGATTTGTCTTGCTAACTCTTTGACTAACTCTCCGTTTGATGTAAGGACAGACGGATTTTTAGAATAGAGCACGACCTCTGGTCCTTCAAAGTCTACTTTAGTTATTAGTGAGGTTGGGGGGAGAACTTCTTTTATTATTTTCTTTATTTCACTCAGGCTATTTTCCACAGCCACTACAGCACCCTCTCAGTTAGAGTTGATGAAGTATTTTTTCAACTTCTTTAGTTTCATAGCATTTGTAACCGCTCTTAGTTATTTCGACGATATCTATACCATCCCCTGTCATCGCATCTCTTCCTAAGGCAGATTTTAATGCTCTACATGCAAGTTTAACACATTCTTTTATAGTGAGGTCTTCTCTGTATTGGGATTCTAACACTCCATAGGCTACCGGGGAACCAGAACCTGTAGCTATGTACTTGTCCTCTATCAAACTTCCTAAGGGATCGAGAGAATAAATCTTAGCTCCAGTTTTATCATATCCTCCTACGATGACTTGAATGATCAAAGGAAATAGCCTCTGTCCAAATAGTACATTAGACATTAAGGTTGCAATACCCTTGACACTTATTTCTTCTCCCTTTCTCATACGGAAAAGTCTGGCTTCAGCTTGCATCCATCTTATTAGGGCTTGGGCATCTCCTACAGCCCCAGCTACAGTAGCACCTATATGTTTGTCAATTGGATATATTTTTCTGACTACTTTATGTGCAATTAAAGTTCCCATAGTTGCTCTCTTATCTGATGTGAAAACCACACCTTCTTTGCTTACAATACCAACTGTTGTTGTTCCTACAAGGTATTTTTTCGTTTCCTCAACGTACATCTATCATCCTCCAAGTTTAGATACCAAAATAAGGTACGTTTTTTTGTCTTCAAGTTATACTATATAAAACTTTTGCCATTGTGAAAAAGAAATAAAAGTTGAAGTGCACAGAATTAAGAGAATTGCAAGGGAGAGAATAGAGTTGTTGATGAAGAAGGCCGAAAGTACATTTCCTAGGGACAGAGAGCTTTCCAAGAGGTATGTTGAGTTAGCTAGAAAAATAGCAATGAAATGTCCAATGAGGTTTCCTAAAAAATGGAATAAGAGGATATGTAGAAAGTGCAATTCTCTTCTTGTTCCGGGAGAGAACTGCAGAATTAGAATTTATAAACATAGGATAATTATAACATGTTTGGAATGTGGTAATATTAGAAGAATACCATTAAGGAGGAAAGGTAATGACGACAGTATATGATGTAGACCCAGGAGAGTTGATAGAGGAAGTAGCTAAGGAACTTAGGAAACTGGGGGCGGTATCTCCACCAGAATGGAGTAAGTTTGTTAAAACTGGAGGAGATAGAGAAAAAGCCCCAGATAGGGAAGATTGGTGGTATGTAAGGAGCGCCTCGGTTCTAAGGAAATTGAGGGTACATGGACCTCTGGGAGTAGAAAGGCTAAGAAAATTGTATGGAGGAAAAAAGAATATGGGATGTTCTCCCGAAAGGAAAGCTAAAGGTAGTGGAGCAATTATAAGGAGGATATTACATCAACTTGAGGAAGCAGGCTTGGTTAAGAAAACGCCAAAGGGAAGAGAGGTAACTCCTAAAGGAATATCTTTATTGGATAAGGTTGCACATCGAATGCTTTCTGGAGGAGAGTGAAAGGTGGAGGACGAACTTGAAGAAATAAGACGTAGAAAATTATTGGAACTTCAGCAGAAGCTCGAAGAAGAGAAATTAAAAGAACAGCAGAGGATTCAACAGAGGCTCCAGATTAAGGCGATACTAAGACAGATACTCACACCCGAGGCTAGAGCAAGGCTTGCAAATATAAGACTGGCGAATCCCACTTATGCATCCCAAATAGAAGCTTTGTTGATACAGCTTGCTCAAACAGGGCAGATAAGAGAAAGGATAAATGACGAGCAACTCAAAAAAATATTAAGCAGATTGGGAACAACAAGAAAAAGAGAATTTAGGATAATAAGGAAGTAAATGGAGGAGGTTGCTCTTTTATCTAGTGGGGGGAAAGATAGTTCCCTTGCGGCGTTTATACTCAAGAAACTTGGGTATGAAGTTAAACTAGTCAATGTAAATTTTGGAATTTTGGATTCATGGAAGGTTGTTAAGGAAGTTGCAGAGAAGTTGAATTGCAAATTTAGCGTGCTTAGACTTAAAAGAAAAATTTTTGATGAAGCATGTGATATCATTCTAGAAGATGGATATCCCAACAACGGGATAAAGTTTATACATCTGAGGGCTTTAGAAGAACTAGCAAGGAGGAATGATAAAATAGGCGATGGCACAAGAAGAGACGATAAAGTTCCAATGTTGAGTTTGGGTGAGATGAGGAGTATAGAAGATAGATTCAATGTCGAGTATATAGCCCCGCTTAGGGGATTTGGATATAAGACAGTTCGGGATTTAAGTACCAGAATATTTATAATAGAAGAAGGAGAGGATATTACAAAGGGCGATTACGAGGCTGAGTTAAGGGAGGAACTTCCTCTTACCCTATTTCCAAAACATAAGCAATCTAGAGTTGTGGGGGTTAAGGAACATGTCTAAAGTGGTATTACCGAGGAAGTTAAGGCTCGCAAAAGCCATGAAACAGAACAGGCCTGTACCTATTTGGGTAATAAGGAAAACAATGGGAAGGGTTAGATTCCATCCTAAACGTAGAAATTGGAGGAGAAGTTCTCTTAAAGTGTAGGTGAGTAGACATGGAAGAGGAGAGAATATACATAGTGCCCTTTAGAGAAGTTAAAAAGACGCCTAGAACCAAAAGAGCTGCGAAGGCTGTTAGGTATCTCAAAAGATTTCTCAAGCGCCATATAAAAAGTGATAAGATAGTAATTTCCAATGAATTGAATGAAGAAATTTGGAAATGTGGGATAGAGAATATTCCAAATAAGTTGAGAGTTAAAGTCACAAAAAGAGAAGACGGTAGTTTTATAGCAACTTTAGCAGAGGGTTGAGGTTGATTAGACTTCTCTCTTATAATAGGAATCCCAACATAGGAGTAGTTGCCAGAGCGAATGATAGTTTTGCTTTAGTACCAAAAGATGCGAGTAGCGAATTTTGCTCAGTTATCGGAAAAACGCTCAAAGTAGAAGTACTTAAAACCAACATAAGCGGTACAACTTTGGTTGGGACAATGATCGCAATGAATAATAAGGGGGTAGTTCTACCTAAAAATTCATACTCCCAAGAAATTGAAATAATAAAAGAAACAGGTCTCAATTTTGCTGTGATTGATGATAAATTTACTGCATTGGGTAATCTGATTCTGTTAAATGATTATGGTGCAATTGTTGCTAAAGGGTTTAGTGAGGAGAGTATCAGGATAATGAGGGACATTTTTGAGTGCGAAGTGAAAGTGAGCAAGATTTCGGGATTCAGGAATATAGGTTCGGTAGGTATAGCAACTAATAGAGGAGCTATTCTTCATCCAGAGCTATCAGAGGATGAGTTAAAGTGGATCGAGGGAATACTTGATGTTCCTGTAGATATAGGTACTGTAAATCGTGGAGTTAATTACGTGAGGACGGGGATAGTAGCAAATACAAAGGGAGTAGTGGTAGGGGAGTTAACAACGGGCGTTGAAATCGTCAGAATAGAGAATACCCTGATAGGGAGGTAGAAAAAAGTGAAGTTCATAATTAGAGGTAGATTTCTGATGGGAGAAAAAATGCAACCTTTCAAGAAGGAAGTGAATGCTCTAAATGAAAAAAATGCAATAGAGAAAATCTATTGTGATTTAGGGAGCAAGCATAGAGTTAAAAGGAATAAAATAATCATAGAGAAGGTGGAGAAAGTTGAGTGATGAAAAGATTTTGATAGAATATGAACAATACCGTATTCAAGCAGAGAGTACCAAAAAAAATCTAGAATTGATTGAACAAAATTTAGCCGAATTTAAAATAGCTAAGGAGAGTCTAGAAGAGATAAGAAAAAAAGATGTGGGAGAGATCCTTGTTCCCTTGGGTGCTAGAAGTTTCATTAGGGCAGAGCTCAGTAGTCCAGACAACATAATTGTGAACGTGGGATCTGGAGTAGCTGTTGAGAAGAGCATCTCAAAAGCAATAGAAGATATAGAACACGATATTAAAGAACTTGAAAAAGCCAGACAAGACCAACTTAAGCTTTTAAACTTTTTATTAAGTAAGTTAGAAGAACTTGCACCAAAAGTGCAAGAAATTGCCTCTAAAAATAGGTGAAAAAGGTTGTTTGATAATTTAAAAAGAAAATTTTTAAGTTTTAGAGAAATTTTGTCTAAGGATACGGTATTAGATGAAAGAAAGTTGGAAGAGTTGTCATTTGAGCTTCAACTTAAACTTTTGGAAGCAGATGTGGCTCTTGAGGTTAGTGATAAAATTTTAGAAGATTTGAAAAAAAGCTTGAAGGGTAAGAAAGTAGAAAAAAGAAAAGTTAATGAGGTTGTTGAGCAATCCCTTAAAAAATCGCTTTTTGATATATTAAAAAAGCCGAAAGACTTAATTCAGCTAGTAAAAGAAAAGGAAGAGAAACCTTTTGTAATTCTTTTCGTTGGGGTCAATGGGACAGGAAAAACCACTACCATAGCAAAAATCGCTTACATGCTAAAGAAACATGGAATTTCTTCGGTAATGGCAGCAAGCGATACCTTTAGAGCTGGAGCAATAGAGCAATTAGAGGAACATGCGAACAAGGTGGGAGTTAGGCTAATAAAGCATCAGAAAGGCGCTGACCCGGCGGCTGTGGCTTTTGATGCCATACAACATGCTAGGGCAAAGGGCATAGACGTTGTGCTTATAGACACGGCTGGCAGAATGGAAACTAATGTTAATCTAATGGATGAGATGAAGAAAATTGCGAGGGTTACCAAACCAGATTTAATCTTATTTATCGGAGATGCTCTCACCGGCAATGCAGCGGTAGAGCAGGGAAAGGAATTTAGCAAGGCTGTGGAGATAGGAGGAATTATCTTATCAAAGGCAGATGCAGATGCAAAGGG
>CAZSVW010000010.1:0-17298 GCA_964610485.1 Candidatus Hydrothermarchaeota archaeon
TACCCTCGCATAATAGCTACAGGCTACTGAAATTCTAGAATAGTTTTTTTCTCCAGGTTTAGCAATTAAACGTTCTGCAAATTCTTTTTGATAGGTTAATATGGCCTTTTTAAAATCGTATTTTAAAATTTTGAAGGTTATTGGAGAAGATATGGTGTATGGAATGTTTGAAACAACTTTATCAAATTTTGGAAATTCTATTTTTAGGACATCTCCATGAATTATTTCTAAGTTTTCTGCTTTTAGGTTATTTTTTAGAATTTTTATGAGTTCAAGATCTTTTTCTATCGCATATACTTTCTTTGCATATTTAACGAGGAATTTCGTAAGAGAACCCAATCCGCATCCTATTTCTAAAACAGTATCGTGTTTTGAAATTTCTGCGTATTCTACCTCCCTCTTTAAAACACTTTCGTTCACTAGGAAGGTCTGTCCAAGTTTTTCTTTAGGTTTTATTCCGTAATATTTGATAATCTCTTTGATATTCACCGCTTCTTTGGAATTTGAACAAAAAGTTTATATTTCCCCTTACCTACCTTTGCTTCTGATTCTTCTAGTTCTATTAGTATCCTCTTTACTATAAGCTTTTTTGGGTCTGGAATTGTCTTTACTCTTTCTTCTATGTCTTTAAATGAACTGAAAGGTTTTTTCTCTCTCTCTTCCAGTATTTCCCACATCAGTTTTTTTCCCACACCTGGAAGGAGTTCTAGTGAATGTAGTCTGGTTGTTATTGGTTGTGCTTTATTAAAAAATTCTACAAATTTTTCCTCATTTCTCTCCACAATTTTTTCTATAACATAAGGCAGCTCCGTTTTTGCAGCCGCACTTAGTTCAGAATAGCTTACCCTTCTTTTTATGTATTCTATTTTATCCCTTTTCTCTTTTCCAATGTATACTCTCTCATGTGTTTTAAGTTCTACATCTTTTTTTGGAACAAGTTCCATTAATGTAAAGAATTTCTCTCCTATCGCAAAAGCAATAGGTTCTCGTTTGTAAAGAGGGCGTTCGTCATCCGGTCTTCCTAGAGGTAGATAATCTAAAATGATCGCATATTCTTCCATTCCCACTTTAATCACCTTCTTATTTCGGTCTGTACTTATCTAAAATATTCAAAATTTCTTTAATTTCTTCGCTAGATAAGGTAAATCTCTCTTTAGCAAAAATCGCTCTTACTCCATCTTCATCCATGGGAAAAAGATCAATAAGTTTTATTGCAGTTTTAATTCTAATTTTTTCATTGGATTCTATAAGCTCATTTATAGCCTTTACTGCGCTTTCTTTATCAATCTTTACAAATTTTCTTAGAAAATCAAGCGTAATTCTTTGCTCGTATACCGGTTCTTCCCTCTCATTACACACTTTTTCTAGGATTTCCCTAGCTTCTGCCTGTGAGATGATTTTCTCTTCTAATATGTTTTTTCCTATCATTTCTGCAACCTCAAATGAACCGGAGCGCAGATGGCTTTCTTCTTTTTGTTTCCAAATCTAACCTCTACAATATAGGCTCTGCCTCTTTTTTCTACAATTACACCCGTTTTGCCGTGGAATATGGGATGGGGCTGTCCTTTATGGATGCTGGGTTCTATAACGATATGAACTATATCCCCTATCTCAAATTTCTGCATAAACTTAGTAACAGGTACAACCCCTCTCTTTCTAACATCTTTTCTCATCTTGTGCCTTGTCTTACTCCTCTTTCCTCTCGATCTTTCCATATCTATCAACCTTTTCCTCGTTTTAATATAAATTTTTTTATATTTGTTATCTTGTCTTCTTAGGTAAGATTCAGGTGGTGAAGGATGGTTGGTGGTCAGCTGGACTTCTAGATGGTGATCGGCGGGACTTTCCATAGCCAGTGAAAAGGTGCTTTTTTCTCTCGCAGTTTCACCAATATTTGATGGTGTTTTGATAAGCGTATTAACAACTAACATCATCCAAGATTTGAGAATGGCTGTACTTTTTGGTCTTACGGTTTTCTCGGGAGGAGGATGTATAGCGGCAGCTAGTATAATTGAGAATAAATTCTCATCCATAACTAAGGTTTATATGGTTGTAGGGCTCCTATCGATTTTGGCTTCAATTTTGACACCTTTCTTTTCTAGTTTTGTATTTCCGTACTTCTATGTATTTACCTCCGCCATGTTGATTTGTATGGGGATGGAGTTTCTGGGCATAAAAATAGGAATAAAACCAATTTATATTCTGATTTTGGGAATATTACTATCTATGCTACATTTTTTATTGATTTTGCCGGTAAATATTCAAATTACCCTCAGTTCAAAAGCTATTCTATTTGTTGGGATAGCCGTGACGGTTGGGTATTTTTCTACTTTTCTTGGAAGCATGGTTTTGGGTTCCTTCAATTTAGAAAAGATTAAAAAATTTTCAGGAGTCTGTTTGATATTTCTAGGAATCAAAATACTTGGTATTTCAGTCTAAATGAAATTAAGCTAGAATCTGATTGGTAACCGTGGAAACCTTCTTCTTTTGAAACTTTTTAGTGTTTTTCTCATCATATTATAGTAGTTTAATAATTCTTTAACCTCTTCTATGCTTGTACCCGAACCTTTTGCTATTCTCCTTATTCTTGAAGAATTTAATATTTTTGGTTTTATTCTCTCTTCTTTTGTCATGGAATCCATTATCACTAGAAATTTTTTCATTTTTTCTTCTGTGAGTTTAGTAGCATCGTCATCGACCGTTAAACTTAATCCAGGGATCATTTGTATTATGCTACTTAAAGGTCCGAGTCTTATTATTGATTGTATTTGGTATCTGAGATCTTCTAAAGTTAGTTCTCCTTTGAATATCTCCTTTACCTTTTTTTCGTCCATTGTTTGTTTAGCCCTCTCGATAAGGGCGGATATATCGCCCATTCCGAGAAGTCTAGAAATGAATTTTTCTGGATCAAAAATTTCAAGATCCTCTATTTTTTCTCCGGTTCCTATAAACACTATAGGTGAGGACGTTTCAGCTACTGCAGACAGTGCACCTCCCCCCTTTGCTGAGCCGTCGAGTTTAGTTAGGATTACTCCAGTAATATTAATTGCTTCGTTGAATGCCTTCGCCTGAATCCCAGCAGCTTGCCCTATCGTTGAGTCTATGACGAGAAATTTTTCATCGGGATTAAAGATCTCCGCAAGTTTTTTCATTTCATTGAAAAGTTCTTGCTCTGACTTGTGCCTCCCCGCGGTATCTAGTATGATAATCTTACTTTTCTTTGCCTTTTCCAAACCATGTAGCAATATCTCTACAGAATTTTTATTTTCAGGCTCTCCATAGATTTTGATGTTTAAAGGCTCTGCGAGTTGCTTTAGTTGTTCATAAGCTGCAGGTCTCTGAGTATCGCATGCTATTATGAATGGCTCTATGCCTCTGTTTTTATAAAATCTGGCCAACTTTACACACGTGGTAGTTTTTCCAGAACCTTGGAGTCCTACCAGCATTATTCTTTTTGGGATTTTTAATTCTGTTTTTTTTCCGAGTATCCTAACCAGTTCTTCATAGACTATGGTTAGTATATGGCCTTTCTTCGATATGCCAGGTTTTGGTTTTTCTTTTAGGGCTCTCTCTTCTATTCTTTTTGAGAGTTCGAATACCAGCTTTACATTCACATCAGAGCTTAATAAAGCTCTTTGAATATCTTTTATGACATTTTTTACGAATTTCTCATCTATGTAGCTTGCTTTAGTTATTTTTACCGCAACGTTTTTTAATGCTTCTTTTAATGCCCGCATTTTATGACCTCTATGAATTCCCTAATAAATTTCCTATTTTCTTTAGGTTTCCCTATACTCACTCTAAAGAAATACTCGTCTAATCCTCTGAGCTTTAAGAGCCTTACCAGTATACCCTTTTTTTCAAGCTCTTTAACCACTTCTCTAGCTCTTTTCCCAGTATTCCTAACATCTACTAATAGGAAATTTCCCTTTGATGGGTAAACTTTCACATATCTAGAAAGTTTCTCCCTGACATATTCCCTTTCTTTCTCTACCAGATTTATACATCTTTTCAGGTGGTCTCTATCCCTAATAGCAGCTATTGCTGCTTTTTGTGATAGTAAGTTTACATTAAATGGCTGTTTTATCTTTGATATTTTCTTTATTATCTTTTCTGAGGCGATTCCATATCCTATCCTTAATCCAGCAAGTCCAAAGGCTTTGGAGAATGTTCTAGTGACTATGAGGTTATCATAACTCTCGACTAGCCTAGTAAAGTTTTGTCCGGCAAATTCCGCGTATGCTTCATCTAGGACCACATATCTTCCGCTTTCAAGTATCTTTTTAAGTGCTTTTTCTTTTATTACGTTTCCTGTGGGGTTATTAGGGGAGCATAAGAATATCATTTTTGTATTTTTATCGATTTTTTCGATTATTTTTTCTTCTTCAAATTCGAAATTCCTCCCAAGTTTTACGAAAATAGGAGAAGCTCCTCTAATTTTTGTTAATATCTCGTAATACGAAAAAGAGGGGATGGGTATTATAACGTTGCTATCATTGTCTAGGAAAATTAAACTAAGCAAAAATAGTATCTCATCTGATCCATTTCCCACTATAACATTATCTTCATCTATGTTTAGATACGCGGATATCTCTCTCCTCAATTCACTGCAATTTGGATCTGGATACAGGTGGACACTTTTTGCCCATTTTTTGATCTCCCTTATAACATTTGGTGAAACTCCTAATGGACTCTCGTTAGATGAGAGTTTAATAACTCTCTTTATTCCATACTTTTTTACTACTTCTTCCACACTTTGGGCAAACTTATATTCTGGGATTGTATTAGTTTTCATTTTTAAATATCTCTTCTAAAATCCTAATTGCGTCTCTTATTTGTTTTTTTGATACTATTAAAGGAGGTAGTAGTCTTATTACTCTTTCTTGTGTACAGTTTATGAGTAATCCTCTTTCCCTTGCTTTGTCAACGAATTTTTTGCATGGAATGTTGAGTTCTATTCCGATCATCAGTCCAACTCCCCTTATTTCCTTTACTATACTGTATTTTTGCAAGTTTTTCAGTTTATCCATCATGTATTCTCCAAGTTCTTTTGCTTTTTTGCACAGATTTTCTTCTATTATAGTTTCAATCACGGCCTTAGCAGATGCGCATGCTAAGTGATTCCCCCCAAATGTTGATGCATGGTCCCCAGGTTTAAAGGCATCCATGACATTCTCTTTAGCAAGCATAGCACCTATCGGAAAACCTCCTCCTAAAGACTTTGCCAATGTAAATATGTCTGGTTCAACTTTAAAAAGCTTCCATGCAAATATTTCTCCAACTCTTCCTAGACCGGTTTGAACTTCGTCCAAGATCATGAGAATTCCATTTTCCTCACAAATCTCCTTTACCTCTCTCAAGTAATTTTTGGGAGGAATTACAACACCACCTTCTCCGAGGATGGGTTCTAGCATCACCGCCGCCGTATCTCTCGTTATAGCTTTCTCTATCTCCTCGGCTTTTCCATATTCTACATGTTTGAATTCCTTCAATAGTGGTTCAAAGTTTTTCTTATACCTATCTTGTCCCGTAGCACTCAGAGTGGCTAATGTTCTCCCGTGAAAAGATCCTTTTGCGCATATTATTTCTTTTTTCTTTGTATATTTTCTAGCTAACTTTATTGCGGCTTCATTGGCTTCTGCACCCGAATTACAGAAGAAAGATTTGTATCCACCTGATAAATTATAAAGTAGCTCTGCTAGCTCTATCTGTGGAATTATATAATATAAGTTTGAGGTGTGCATTATTTTTTGGCATTGTTCTTTGATAGCTTTGATAACTTTTCTGTGACAATGACCCACGTTTAGGACAGAGATGCCAGACACAAAGTCGAGATATTCTTTCCCATCTATATCCCATACCGTTGCTCCCTTTCCTCTAATTATGGCAATAGGTTGTCTTGCATAAGTTTGTGCAAGGTATATCTTATCTTTTTCAATGAAATTCATGGAAAGCTTATTTATGCCTTTTGGATTATAAATCTTTATATGTTCATAGTATTTGAAGGTATAGACGGTGCAGGAAAAGGTACTCAAGCTAAGATGCTGGCCTTTTGGTTGAGAAAGAGAGGATATGAGGTTTTTCTCACAAAAGAACCCACAAATGGGGAGGTGGGAAAACTTATAAAAAAAATTCTCAAAAAAGATGAGATCAATCCAAGGTCAATTGCATTACTTTTTGCTGCAGATAGGGCAGAGCACGTTGATAGAATAAAAAAAGAGCTTGATATGGGAAAAATCGTTTTAAGTGAGAGATATCTTTTATCTTCTCTAGCTTATCAGGGCGCTTCTGGATTAGAATTGGAGTGGATATACGAGATAAACAAGTTTGCCATTAAGCCGGATTTGACGATATACCTAGATATCCCCCCCGAAGTTGGGTTGAAGAGAATAAAAAGTAGAGACTTGAGAGAATTTTTTGAAAGGGTAGAATTCTTAGTTAAGGTTAGGGAGATATATCACACCCTAATTAATAAAGAGGAGAACATTATAGTCATAGATGCTACGAAAGATATAGGAGATATCCAAAGGGAGATCAGACGTAGGCTTCTTCTATGAACTCCTTATGAAGAGCTTCCGCCGCTTTTTTTGCATCTTCTTGAGCTACCACAAAGCTTATGTTTACCTCTGAGGAACCTTGGGCGATCATAATTACGTTTACTCCAGCGTTTGCAACGGCTCTGAATACACGTGCCGCTACTCCTTTAGTCCCTATCATTCCTGCTCCAACAACCGATATTATAGCCCCCCCTTTACGATATTCTATATTTCTAATATAATTATTTCTGAATTCCCTTTTCAGAGTTTTTAAGGCTTTTTCGAAGTATTCTTCAGCTACTACGAATGAGATACTGGCTTCAGATGAAGCTTGGGATACCATAAGGATATTCACTTTTTCATCGGCCAAAGCTTTAAAAACCCTGGCAACTATTCCAGGAGTTCCTATCATTCCCGCACCCGAAATGTTAAACATTACTACATTTTTCATAACGCTTACCGCTTTCACTATTTCACTTGTTTTTTCATGCTCTCTAACTATTAGAGTTCCTTCATTGTCTGGGTTGAAGGTATTTCTAACCCTGACGGGAATCCCTTTCTCCATGGCGGGTTCTATGGTTTTTGGGTGCAAAACCTTCGCTCCAAAATAAGCCAGTTCCATCGCCTCAATATAAGAAAGCAGTTTTATCGTTTTCGCACCCTTTACGAGTTTTGGGTCGGTCGTCATTATCCCATCCACATCCGTCCAAATCCAGATTTCATCCGCACCCAATGCGGCTCCAAGAATAGAAGCAGAATAATCCGAGCCCCCCCTCCCTAAAGTGGTAATCCTACCCTTCTTGTCCTTTGCTATGAAGCCCGTAACTACCGGTACGTATTTTTTGAGCAGGGGTTTTATGACCCTCCTAACTTTGGCTTTGGTTTCCTTCCATATGGGGGAAGCGTTTCCAAATTCTGAATTGGTTACTATTCCAGCTTCGTATCCGCCCAACCATATAGATTTTATTCCTTCACTATTCAAAGCGCCACTTACAATGGGAGCACACAGCCTCTCCCCAAAAGATAGTATATAATCTAGTGACCGGGGTGTTAGTTCGCCTAGATAGGATACCCCTAACAAAACCTTTTCTAGCTCATTACACAGTTTTTCAATTTCTATTAGAGGAATTTCAAGATATTTCTCTGATATGACCTCTCTTGCTGTGATAAGATGTTTTTCTTTAATTTCTCCCACGAAGTTCTTGATTTCTTCCGTTTTTATTCCTTCTAGCACTTTTCTGCTTATGCGGAGTAATTCGTCAGTTATACCCGCCATTGCAGAGATGACAATCACGGTTTCTTCTGTTCTAAATCTTTTGATGAGATCTACAACTTGTTGAATGGCTTTGGGATTACCTAGGGAAGTTCCTCCGAATTTCATTACCCTAAGCATGGCAACACTTTTTAAGTTTTTGGATTTTAATTTTTTCTAATGTTACCTCTAAAGGATGAGAACCCGACTGAAAGTTTCACTATAGTAACTTATCTTCTCATATTAGTGAATGTGCTGGTTTTCCTCTATCAGGTCAAACTTTCATTTTTTTCTCCAGATTCCTATGTGAGGTTTATCCACACTTACGGCATGGTGCCGAGAGAGATAATTTTGGGGAATAGGCTGTATACCCTTATTACGGCAATGTTCTTACATGGTGGAATCGTTCATCTCTTGGGGAATATGCTCTATCTGTATATCTTTGGAAATAACATAGAAGATGTATTGGGGAAAGTCAGATTTATTATTTTTTATTTTGTTTGTGGATTTTTTGCTTCTTTATTACAGATAATAGTAAATCCTTATTCTTCAATACCAAATATAGGTGCTTCTGGTGCTATTTCCGGAATATTAGGGGCTTATATGGTTTTATTTCCGAGAGCTAGGATTCACACCGTGGTATTTCTAGGGTGGTTTATAACCACAATCACAATACCCGCAATTTTTTTCCTGGGCTTTTGGTTCGTCTTACAACTATTCGCGGGGATAGGCAGTTTGCCTTACCTCCAACAGAATGTGGGAGGGGTAGCATATTTTGCGCACGTTGGTGGGTTCGTAGCTGGCATGGTGTTGATTAAGGTTATGAGAAAGAAGAGGAGAGGCTTATAGCGATTTTGGGACTTTTTCAACTCACAAGTTAATAAGCTTTAGTCCCAGAATTTCCTCGTTCTTGCATATTCTCTTTCCGCTTTGAGTATATTTCTGTAGAGGTCCTCCTCAGTTTTAGATTCCATCAGCACTCTTTTAGCAACTTTGGGGCCTATTCCTCTGGCAGCTAGTGCAATAGCCGCGTCTTTCCCATAAGATAAGAAAAGGTTAGCCGAGGTTTGCATAGCTGTTATCTCTTTAAGTTCCTCTTTTTTCAATTTCTCTCCTCTTTTAAACTTTCTGTATAATTTCTTTAAGTTTCCGTCTCTCTTTATTATGGCGAGCATTCTCGCTCCACACTTTTGGCATTTTAAATCATCATCTATATACTTCACCTTTAGTTTTGCAGACCATTCTGTACAATACAGGCAGAAAAGTTCCAATTTTTCATCTTCTATTCTCCTTTTGAGTGATACTAGGATTTCTCTTTCAGCTCTTTCAGGCGGGATAATCTCTTTGTAAGATTCGAAGCCCACCCTAGCAAGTGGACTCGGTCTATCTGTTTTTGAAATCTTTATCGATATTTCTCCTTTCTTTATCTTGTTTAGAATCTCCTTTGTTCTCTTTATATCTAAGTTGGTATTGAAAATTTCCTTCAAAGTTTCCTTATAAACTATCGTATTTTCGTAGATTTTTATTATACGTTTTACAGTGGAAGCAGGTGGGGTTGAGTCCCTCGCAATAACTCCGAATCTTTTTGCAACATTTACGAATTTCCACCTGAATAGAGAAGTTCTCTTTAGTTCAGATTCGAGAAGAGGCTCTACAAACTCTTTATCTATATCGAATAATCTTTCCGGTTCTTTGTAGGTTGTATGGAGTATAATCCTATAGGGATCAACCTGAATCGCTATACTTCTCCCGGTTTTTGCAGCAAGCATGAATGATAGGATTCTACCCAGTGTTTGATTCACTTTAGATCCAAAACATGCGTGGATTACTATCATATCGCTTAGTTTTTCTATTAGTATGGTTTTGTCACTAGGGATAGGAAAATCTTTTTCATGTTTTTTTATCCTATATAGTGCTCTTTTTTTAGTATATAAGTCGCATTGAAAGTTAATTTCACCTTTTCTTCTTATTTTTCCAACTTCTAATGCAACTTCATATGGAACGGGTATCTCCTCTCCTATCCATGATGGAATTGCTCCTTTGTATTCTTTGGAGGGCTCAACTATAATCTCTCCTTCATTTTCATTTATCCCTACAACCTTCCAAGGACTCCCTTTAAAAATGAAGGTGCTCCCAACCTCTAACCAACTTGCTACAAATGATTCGTCTAAATTTCCTATTTTTTGCTGAGTTATCATATCTCTAACTAGAAATTTATGCTCTTCTGGTATCGTTGATAAGTTTTCATAGTAGTAGCGAATAGATTTCCTTGTTTTTCCAAAACTGCTTTCTTCTAACCATATAAGCCTAAGATTCTCTAGAAATTGCAATGTTTCTTCGAATTCTTTTAGAGTCAAATTCCTATATACAAAACTTCTTTTTATAATCTTAAAGGCCTTTTCTTTGTTTATTCTCCCAAAATCTAGGGCAATACCTACAATTTGATGAGCAAGTACATCGTATGGTTTTTCTTCAAATTCTATAGCTTCCAGCTCCCCTCTAATAGCTCTTTCTGCTATAACTATGGACTCTAAAATATCATCGTAGGTTGCTGTTATTATTACCCCCCTACTCTTTCTATGGAGACCATGCCCACTTCTCCCGACCCTCTGAACTAACCTCGTAACTTGGCGCGGACTACCATATTGGACAACTAGGTCCACTCTACCTATATCCAATCCCAATTCGAGAGAAGAGGTGCATACCAGTGCCTTTATTTTACCCTCTTTAAACTCCTTCTCTGTTGATACCCTAACCTCCTGTGAAAGAGAGCTATGGTGAATTCCTACATTCTCTCCAATTATTTTTAATCTGGAGGTAAGTATCTCAGCTATTTCCCTAGTATTGACAAATATAAGCGAAGCTCTATGTTTTGAGAGCAGCTCATGTATCCTTCTTACTCTCGATGAGGCATCTATCGTTGAGTTAATAATCTGTGCAATATCCCTATCCTCTCTAGCGGGTTTTGGTTTCTCTACGCTTATTTCTATATCTTTTGGGGAAAATGCTTTTACAATTTGCACATCGGTTCCAATGAATTTGGCAATTTTCTCTGGAGAACCTACTGTTGCGCTTATGCCAATACGTTGGAAATCTCTCTTGGTAACTTCTCTTAACCTCTCTAAAGCTAAACTTAATTGTGCACCTCTTTTATCTTCAGCTAATTCATGGATTTCGTCTATTATTACCCAACGTACATTTTTTAGATGTTTTCGTATGATCTTTCCAACTAGTATTGCTTGTAGCGTTTCCGGCGTGGTAATGAGCATGTGTGGAGGAGTAAGTGCCTGTTTTCTTCTTCTGTAGCTCGAGGTGTCTCCATGTCTAACATCTATCGTGATACCTAATTCTTTTCCCCACCACATTATTCTTCCGAGGAGATCTCTATTAAGAGCCCTTAGAGGGGTGATATATAGTATAGAAATCCCCTCTCTCTTTTGCCCGAGAAAAAGGTCAAAGATAGGGAGAATCGCAGCTTCCGTTTTCCCCGTGCCCGTTGGAGCAATTATCAGTGTATTCTTTCTTTTTAGAATTACCGGAATAGAAAGTTTTTGAATTTCTGTAGGGGATTTTATTCCTCTTTTCCTTATTTTTTCTTTTATTATCTCATTTAGAAGATGAAAGCTCATTTTTATCTTTTTTCTTTTTTACCAGTTCAATTGCTTCTTCAAGCCTGATTTCTCCCTTAGCTACTTTTTCTGCAAGTTTTTTTGATATAGTGAAATTTTTACTAATAATTCTACTCTTTTTTTGTATTTCTTTGATTTCTCCTTTTGTTGGAGTAATTTCAATTTTTTCTTCTATTATTTTTCCTTTTTTAACTGCAATGAACATTGCAGCTATTATATCTTTCTCTCTTTTTTTCTTTGCTTGTGGAGTTGTCCCGCTTTCGTCTACTTCTTCTATATCAATGTTGAATTCCCTTCTTAGAGTGTTTATTATCCTTAGTTTATAAGTTCCTCCTCCTCTTCCAACTTTTATTCTCTTTTTTTCAGCATACATTTTTGAGAATAACTCTCTTAGATACTCGACTATATTTTCTGGTGAAGAGAGGCGTTTTAACTCTAGCAGTCTTCCGTCGCCTAGCACCGCAATACCCGGTTTGCTACCGGGGTCTATCCCCACTATAATCTCGTTGAATTCTTTTCTACAAATCTTCTTATATTGGTCTATTACCTCCTCCACCTTTCCAGAAATTACCTTAGGAAACTTTATTTTTCTCTTTTCTTTTCTTGTAGTGAGAATTATTTTTATATTGCTTGGTATTGGCTGATTTGGATCCAAAACTAGATATTTCACTCTCATTTTTTTAAGATGTTTTATAATTTCGTAGTAAAACTCAGGGTCTCGAGTAACTACAGCTACTTCACAGGTGGAAGCATTCACCTGCTATGACCCTCTCTATTTTTCTTTCGGATGTTTCTACTATCAAGCTTCCATTCTTATCTATACCAATTGCAGTTCCCTCTACAGTTCCACTCTTGGTGGTTATCCTTACTTTCCTCCACAATGTTGCACTTAATTTTGACCATTCCTGTAGTATTCTGTCAAAGCCATCTTTTTTGAATATACTGTAGTAAAATTCAATGTTTTTAAGTACTTTGTCTATCAGTTTGTCTATGTCTATCTCCTTTCCTACTTCCTTCATTAAAGAGGTCGCACCTTCCCTTATTTCCCTTGGAAATTCTTCTACTTTAACATTTGCATTTATCCCTATACCCAATATAACAAAATTTACTAAATCTGTAACTTTTATTTCTGTTAAAATCCCACAAACCTTTTTTTCTCTTATTAGAACATCATTGGGCCACTTTATCTTTGCATCTATGTTATATAGCTCTCTAATAGCTTTTGCAACAGCAACTCCAGCAATAAAAGTAATTTTCGGTGATTCTTCTGGGTCTATTTTCGGTCTTAGCACTATAGAGAGATAAACACCACCCTCTGGGGAAATCCATTGTTTTCCATATCTCCCCCTTCCTTTTGTCTGTTTTTCTGCTATAACTGTAGTGCCCTCACTCGCCCCTTCCATAGCTAGCTCTTTTGCTACGTCATTTGTAGATTCTACCTCTTTATATCTGCGAATTTCAAATTTCATCGTTTATTTTATATCTGTTTCATTACTATAAATCTTTTTATGTTTGAGGTCATCAAACACTCCGGACCGGCCAGGCTTGGTTTATTAAAATTTGGAGATTCTAAACTAGTAACTCCAAACATACTCGATCTAAAGATTAAGAGAAGGTTAATGTTTCATCCGGGTTTTGATGTTCCTAGAGATATTGCGGAATTCTCAGTTTTGGAATGTATAAAGTCAAATGATTTTTTTATTTTAGGGTCTAAATACATAGATTTAAGAATTAAATGTGCTAAAAATATAAAATCAGATATTTTAGCTATAGGAGATGGAGAGAAATTACTTAAAAGGCCAAAATTTCTAGTTAAACTTATAGAAAAAATTAGAACTACAATATCTCCAAATGTAGCTTTATATTTTCCGTTTGCTTCTCCTCACGAGTTTTATCTTTTAGCATTTTTGGGCGTTGATCTGTTTGATTTGTCTCAGGCTTATGTTATGGGTAGTAAAGGGATAATTCAAACTTTACATGGAACATTAAACTTGAAAGAGCTTAAAGAGTTGCCGTGTTATTGTGAGGTTTGTAGGAAGCATACCCCCGAGGATCTCCTCAAGGATAGGAAACTGGCCATAAAACATAATAAATTTGTATCTTTCTATGCAGTTAGAGAAATAAGAGAAGCAATAAGAAGAAATGAGCTTAGGGAGTTGGTTGAAGAGAAAGCAAGTTCAGACGTTAATTTGATGGCGATGTTGAGGAGTATTAGTTATAACTATGAGGAGAAATATAGTTTAGTAATGCCATGAGATTTATTACTTGCGAGTCTTACAAGAGAGCTGAAGTGATCAGGTGGCATGAAAGGATTAAAAGAAGATATACCCCCCCCGAGGGAATAAGGTTAACCGTTTTTCTCCCGTGTTCTGCAAAAAAACCGTATTCTAGTTCTAGGTCTCATAAGAGATTTATTAAAGTTATAAAAAGCTCCGCTAAGGACAAAGTTGGAGCTATTCATGAAGTGATACTTACTTCACCACTTGGTCTTGTTCCCAGAGAATTGGAGGGGGTATATCCGGCCAACAGCTATGATATACCCGTAACTGGAGAATGGCTTGAAACAGAGAAAAGATTTTGCAGAGAGCTGCTTCAAGACTATTTAAAAAAAGCAAAAGTTAAAGCAATTGCTTACGTTGATGGGGCTCTTAGGGAGATATGCGAAGAGGTTGGGATAGAGGTTGTAGCTTCTCTTTCGGAGTTGGGAAATAGAATAAAAGAAGAGGTAAGTAATTTTCCACCGGTAAATAGAGATGAACTGAATATTGTGAGGAAGATATGCGATTTTCAGTTTGGTTTAGGAGCGGAGAAATTTCTCATAAGAAATGGATGCTATAAAAGAGGGAGACAGATTTTTTATGGAAAAGAACAAATTGCAACGATCAACAAGCACGGGTATCTCTCTCTAACTCTGAGGGGAGGAGAACTTTTGAAGGAATTTGGTAGATATATAGTTGAGGTCTCTTTTTTTCCCAATACCGATAATATTTTTTGTGTGGGCATAGAGAGGGCCGACCATAGAATAAGACCAAATGATGAGGTTATAGTTGTATATAATGATACGGTTGTTGGCGTTGGTAGGTCTGTGCTCTGTGGAGATGAATTAGAGAGAAGTACTAGGGGGTTAGGTGTGGTATTGAGGCATAAAAAATGCGCACAGTAATTGTAATGCTAAAAGATAGGGAGTTTAAGCAAAGAAAGGAAGAAATAGTGAAGTTGGCCGAAAATGCAGGATATGAAATATTGGGGATTTTTTCTCAAAATTCAAGGCCAAGACCTAAATTTCTGATTGGGGAAGGGAAAGTCAAAGAAATAAAAAAATTCATAGATGAAAAAGGGATTGAGCTTGTTGTTTTTGAAAATTACCTCACTTCCAGACAGATATTTTCTTTGGAAAAAGAGTTTAAAATTCCTGTTATAGATAAGTTTGACCTAATTTTAAACGTTTTCGAATTGCATGCGTATTGCAAAGAAGCCAAACTTCAAATAGAGCTTGCCAGACTTAAGAGGAAATTGCCATACATTAAAATGTTCATAACCGAAAAGGTGAGAAGGGAACATCCCGGATTTGGAAGTAGTGGAGAGTACATTATCCATTCAACATTGACCTCGATACATAGGAGAATAAAAAAGATTGAAAAAGAATTAAGGTCTTTTGAGATTAGACAGGGGAAAATGAGTGAAAGGAGAAGAAAAAAAGGGAAAGTTGTATCTTTGGTGGGATACACAAATGTGGGGAAAACTACCTTACTAAATGCTCTTACGAGGTCTAAACAAAAAGCTAGAGATGAGCTTTTCACGACTCTGAGAACTAAAACGTCTGTATTAAAAATTGATGGGGAACAAGTATTTGTTACAGATACCGTTGGATTTATAAGGAATTTGCCGCATGAACTCATTTATGCATTTAGGGCTACTTTCAAGGAAGTAGAAAATTCTAATCTTGTTCTATTACTTTTGGATGCTTCAGAAGATAAAAACGAGCTTTTGAGGAAAAAAGAGATTTGTGAGCATACTCTACTCAAGATAGGGGCAGGAAGGCTGTGTAAGCTCAATGTATTAAATAAGATAGATTTGTGTGGGAATATAGAGGAGATAGAAGATAAGAAAGAGTTAGTTTCTCCGTGTATCCCCATCTCAGCTAAACATAAGGTGGGAATAGAGGAATTGAAAAATGAAATTGCGGCAAAGTTACATCAATCCGAAAATTGATGCAGTGGTTCGTAAAATAAGGAAAAAAAATTTTAAACCCAGAAAACATGCTCATGCATTGTGCTGGAGGGAAAGGGAATACCTCGAGGGAGAGGTAAAGGCGGGAGTAATAATTTTACCCACTATGGGATGTAGGTGGGGAAGAAAAAGTGGATGCACAATGTGTGGGTATGTTTATGATGCCTCTTCTCTTTCTCAGTCAGAGCTATTAGAAGAGTTCATTAGGTGTTTAGATAAGCTGGATAATGTAGAATACCTTAAGATATTCAATTCTGGAAGTTTTTTCGATGAAGAGGAAATAAGAGCAGAAACTAGAGAGAAGATATTCGAAGAAATAAATAAGAGAAAGATAAGACGTGTCCAAGTAGAAACAAGGCCTGAATTTCTAAATGAAGAGAATTTAGATAAAAGTTTAAGTAAACTTGATTCAGAGCTAGAAATAGGGCTTGGAATTGAGACGGTTAGTGATTACGTTAGAATAAACTGCATAAACAAAAACTCATTATTCAAAGATTATAAAAGAGCCATCAGACTATGTAGGTCTCTGGGAGCCTTTGTTAAGGCATATCTATTACTCAAACCTCCCTTTTTAACTGAGAAAGAGGCTATGGATGATTGTGTTTCTTCTGCAATTAAGCTTTCCAAGCTCGTGGATAGGATATCTATTAATCCCGTCAATGTCCAAAAAGGCACATTGGTTGAACTCTTGTTTAGAAACGGAGAATATCGCCCTCCATGGCTTTGGAGCTTACTCGAAGTTATGAGGAAAATTAAAGAGAAAGTGAGTATCCCTCTTCTCTCCCATCCCGTAGCTGCTGGCAAACCAAGAGGGGTTCACAACTGTGGTAAGTGTGACCATAGGGTATACAGAGCAATAGTAAATTTTTCGGCTACTCAGAACGGTGAATATCTAGATGAAGTGGACTACTGTAGATGTAGAGAGGAGTGGGACTCTATCTTGAGATTTGAGCATCTCAAGTATTGATTAAATTATTTTTACGTTTCAAATGATTTTCTAAGAAAATTATTAGGTTTGATTAACTTTAACTTCGGACGATTCCTTTGTTTATTAAGGGCTGAACTCTATCTCTTAATTCTGTATCGCTGGTTACAAAATATTTTACATTTTTACATCATATTTGCTGGCAGTAAAAATATGCAATGCATCAAAGAATTCTATTTGGTTGTTGACTAAGGTAAATATGAAATCTAAATCCTCGCTTTTCAATGCTTCTATTGTTACAGTATCTACAAAATTTTTTGAACCTATGTCCTCTATTATTTCGTCGATCTTATTTTTCTCTTTTTGAGTTAAAGAATAATTTTTTCTTTGAACTCTAAAATTCTCTATAACTAAATCCGGATTTTATTACTTTTTTAAGTAAAAACCAGTCTGCAAAATGGTTGGATATTTCAATTATGGAAAACTGTGAGAAAATAACAAAATATGCCGAATTTTCAAGTTTTTTTATCTAAAAAATCATGAGAAAATCTAAGAAAATTCAAGCTTACTTCAGAACCATAAGTTTACGCTCTTCTATTTTCCCAGCCACAACAGAAATAAGTATTTTTTCAAGCTCAACGAGATTTTTAACCAAATCGTTTTCTTTATTCAACTTGTAAAGTTTAGTTTTACCAAATTTTCTTGAAACTTTAACTATTCCAAGCT
>CAZSVW010000011.1:0-17023 GCA_964610485.1 Candidatus Hydrothermarchaeota archaeon
CCATCCGTAGGGGTGGAGTAGTTCGCGCTCGGAAAGGCTTGGCCTCAACCATATTTGCTAGCGTTGTAACCTTGAGAATTGCAAAATTCTTCGCTTGTAGAATATCTGAGATGCATGTGCTCCCAACAATATTGATGGTGGTGTGGAGATGTTGGTATATTCGGAAAAATATCTAAACCACCACCTCTCTACTCACGTCGAGAACAAAGAGAGGCTGGAGGCAATCGTTGGGTTTCTTAAAGAGAAGAACGTCTTTGAAAAGGTTAAAGTGAAACCGCCCAGATTGGCAAGCGAAGAAGAACTTAGCTTAGTCCATAGTGCAGAGCACATAAACAAGGTGAAGAAATCTTGCAAGCACGGTGTGAATTTTTTAGACCCGGATACTTACGTTACTAAGGATTCGTACGAAATAGCAAAGCTAGCAGTGGGAGGGGTTATAGGTTGTGTGGAGGAATTTTTTGATGGAGAGAAATGTTCATTCGCCTTGGTCAGGCCTCCAGGACACCATGCGACAAGAGATAGAGCAATGGGTTTTTGCTTGTTTAATAACATAGCGATAGCAGCCAAGTTTGCTCTCAAAAAACTCAGCAGGGTTTTTATTTTTGATTTCGATCTCCATCACGGAAATGGAACGCAGGAAGCATTTTATTTTAGCGATAGGGTATTTTATTTCTCTTTTCATCAGTATCCATGGTATCCGGGTACGGGACATATCCACGAGGTGGGAGAGGGTTCGGGTGAGGGATTCAATGCAAATTTGCCACTTCCTGAAGGAACGGGAGACAAAAGTTATCTTAAAGCTATAGATGAGCTGGTTTTGCCTCTTATAGATGAATTTAAACCAGAACTAACTCTCGTTTCTGCGGGATTCGATGCACACTCACTAGACCCGTTAGGAAGGCTGAACTTGAGCACAGCGTGTTACTACGAGATAACTAGAAGACTGAGGGAGAGGAGTAGGGGTTTAATTTTATGCTTAGAAGGAGGTTATCATCTAAAGGCTCTCGCAGCTTCTGTATACGCATGCACGGCGGCAATGTTTGGACTTGGGTATGAAGCATCTCCGGGCAATGAGGACAGATTTGGAAGCGAGAGAGTAGTGGCAGAAAGAATAGGCGAGCTTAAGTCGATTTTAAAAAACTACTGGAGTATATGATGAAATTCTTTCAGTAAATTTTGATAGAACTCTTTATTCTTTTCAGTTTTGGATAGCCTCTCTAATATCAGCTCTGGAGTAGACTTCGCAATTTTATTGAGCACGGGATTTCGGTTGACTATGAGATTCAGGTTTTCATCCAGACCCTTTGCTTCTATTCCGTCTATTCTAACCTTATCGAAGGATATTTCTTCTCCAAGATGGGTAACGAGAACCATCATAGTGTTCTTTTGGTTGTAAAACCATTTTAATAGAGCATTTATTATTTTAGCAGCAGCTCCAGGCTCTGTAGTGGCTTCTATTTCATCTGCAAGCACAAGTTTTCTTTCTTTCCCATTAGCCACCGATGCGAGCGATTTCAAAAAAGTTTCAAAGGCACCCGCTTCTAGAACTCCTGTAGCCTTTTTAAAGTAGTAAATCCCATCCAATAATGTGACTCTCGCTTTTTTTGCAATTACAGGAAGCCCGCACTGTGAGGCTATTTGAATCTCCGCAATCGTCTCCAGCAGGGTGGTTTTTCCTCCAGAATTAGCTCCTGTAATCACAACCACCCTCTCTCCCTTGCATCCTCCTAGTTGCAGAGATTCCCCTACTACGTAGCTCACCGGTTGAACTTCTTCTTTCCTTACCACAAGCTTCATGCTCTTTGCATCTATAAAACCTATACCCAATTTTTCTGAAATTTCCGGTATAGCAGTGTTATACTTCGATGAGAACTCCCCTATGGCAATGGTAAAGTCAATTTCTAAAGCTCTTTTAACGATATCTCTTGATAGCTCTATATACCCCTCCATTTCTCTTAAAAGTTCTACTTTTTGTAAAAATTCTCTTTTTTTATATTCATATTCTAAAAATCTCTCTATTTCTGCTAATTTCTCTACTTCAATTTTTGCTGGATATTTTTCTTTGAATATTCCTCTGAAACTTATCTCCTTGTCCAATTCTAAAATTTCTGCGCATTTATCTTCCCATTTTCTCAAAATTTCATCAATAAGAATTGCAACTCTCTCAGGAACCTCTCTATTAGATATGATTTCCAGTATTTCCTTCCCAGCTATGGAGATTTTTGATTTTTCTACCTCTTCCTCTATCTCTCTATTTGCTTCCTCTAAGCATTTCTCAACGGTTGGATATAAGTTTTCTAAAGCTTTTTCTATCTTTTTACTTTCCTTTTTTTGTAACTTTTTCATAAAAGATTTTAATTTTTCTATTTCATCTTTTTTTCCTTCAATTTTTTCTACAATTTCACAACTTGCGGTTATAGTTTCGAGATTTGCTATAAAGAACTCCAATGTTCTCTCAGGTAGAGCTTCTTTTTCATCAACTTCTACAACATTTGGAAAAAACCTGGACAGATCTATTTTATTTTCCATATTGATAAATCTGATTAATTTGTAATCTTTGAGATATTCCAAGTCTTCTGGAGATTCTAAAAGCAACGTTTCAATCAGGTCTCTATCTAACTTCTGATAAACCTCCACACTGTCTGTAACTAAAATTTCATCCACGATCCTTTTTTGTTTTGCTTTTTTTAAAGGGGAAACTTTTTTCAATAGTTTCTTTATTTCTTCAATCTCCTCTTTTTTTATCGATTTTACAACTTTTTTTGCATTTTCTATAATCTCAAATCTCCTTTTTAGTTCTTTAATATCTTTAGTCGGATAAAAAATGTGCATTTTTAATTTTGCATAGTCAGTAACGGCGAACTTCTTTGTTAGCTCTATTATTCTGGAGTATATTTCTCTAGCTTCTCTTGTCTTACACAAATTAACATATTCAAATCCAAATTTCTTTGAATAGCTGTATCTCACCAGTTCTACAAGCTTCTTATAGGGGAGATTCAGGTTTAGAAGTTTTTCGAGTTCAAAGTTTTCTATAACCCTAAGAGCCTCCTCCTCTGTGGAGAAGTGGTCTAGAATTCTCTCTGCAATTTTTTCACCTATCCCCGGGATCTCCCTCAGTCTCTGGTACATCCATTAAAAATTTATTGTTGTTATGAATATAATTATTGGTGTACATTCTCCTCACCTTGCGCTCATCCCTCATCTCAAAAGGGGTTTTTGAAAGGTGGGGAGGGACATCGTTAGTTTGAAGGAGGCTGAAAAATGGGCAAAGTTGACTTGGGTACAACTAAGTATGTTATTCATGCGTTGATTGAGACAGATGGGATAGTTGAAAAGCCGGATGTAGTTGGAGCTATATTTGGCCAAACCGAGGGTTTATTGGGAAACGACCTTGATTTGAGAGAACTACAGAAAACTGGAAGAATAGGCAGGATAGAGGTAAAAATAGAGTCAAAAGGAGGAAAATCGAAGGGGAAGATACGCGTTCCTTCAAGTTTGGATAAGGTGGAGACGGCAATTCTTGCAGCAGCTCTTGAGACGATAGATAGGGTTGGTCCGTGCGATGCATCTATAAAAGTGGAAAAAATCGAAGATGTACGGGTGACTAAACGAAAGAAGGTAATAGAGAGGGCTAAGCAGATACTCACAACGATGATGGAGGAGATAACTCCGGATAGTATGGAGATAACGGAAGAAGTAAAAGAAGCTATCAGGCTTCAGGAAATTAGAGAATACGGAGAAGATAGGCTTCCAGCAGGTCCGAACGTTGAGGATAGCGATGCAATAATAATAGTAGAAGGAAGAGCAGACGTTTTAAATCTTTTAAAGCACGGTATAAAGAATGCGATAGCAGTAGAGGGAACAAGCATTCCAAAAACGATCATAGAGCTATGCAGGGAAAAGACGGCAACGGTATTCACAGACGGAGACAGGGGTGGGGAATTGATAATAAAAGAACTCCTTCAGGTGGCCGATGTAGACTTTATTGCCAGAGCTCCTCCGGGAAAAGAGGTAGAGGAACTAACTAAGAAGGAGATATTCAAAGCTCTGAGAAATAAAGTTCCCGTCGAGCAGTATACGGGAAAAATCAGAAGAGAACCTCACGGCACAATAAACGAGAAGTACAAAAAATACTTTTCCGATATTTCCGGTACTCTAAAGGCTTATCTGCTTGATGGTCAGGGAAATATAATCAAAGAAGTAGCTGTGAGAGATTTGGCAGAAGTCCTTGAAAAAAGCGAAGAAAACATCAATGTAGCTATTTTTGATGGAATAATCACACAGAGGCTAGTAGATATCGCCAGCGAGAAAGGAGTAAGCTGTCTTATCGGAGCTAAAATAGGGAACGTCACGAAAAAACCCGCAAATTTAAGAATAATGACAGCTAGCGATATGTGGGGGTAGGGTGGAATGTACAAAAGTGAGTTGATACCTCTTCACTCACTTTTTACTTATTTAATGAGATTCTTTATAGATAATGGCGTTTCTAAGTCTTATTTCGAAGAATACTTTAAATTTGGTATTTCGCCTCATCATATCCATAAAACAAAAGCAGAGCACAAATATGCAATATTTCTGCTTGCATGGAGTATTTCAAATGTATTGGCCGAGAATGGAGAAATACTGCCCAAATCCCTTGCTAACAGGCTAGGAGAAATTGCCCAGAAATGCAAGGAGGATTTAAAGCTTAATAAAGCCTGAGAGTCAATATAATTGCATCTTCCCCATCTGCATAGTATCTTGGATAGAAGTCAGTGTATTCAAATCCCAGCTTTCTATAGAAAGAGATCGCACGTTTATTAGAGATCCTCACCTCCAGCCATACAATTTCGACCCCCTTTTTCTTCAGTTTTTCTAGGACCACCTGCATTAAAATGGTGCCTATCCCCCTTCCTCTATATTTTGGATCCACCGCTATGGCAATTATATGCCCTCTCGTTCCCACTCTTCTTGCTATTATGTACCCTACAACCCTTCCTCCAACTTCAGCTACTAGGAAGGTGTCGGAAAAAAGTTCGTATAATTGGAGAAGGAAAAACGGATTATAGGGATCTTTAAACGATTCCTTCTCTATCTCGTAAACTCTCTTTAGGTCCTTGACTTGGAATTTTCTAATAGCAACCTGCATTTTCTACAAAAGAACTTTGATTTTCTATCTACCTCATATATGTTATTAGAGAAGCTCATTACACATTGCATGTTATTGCAGTGCCTCAGTCCATAGCAGTGACCCAATTCATGGGTAGCCTCTTTTGTTGCTCTTTCTAGCAGTAAGTCATAATTTGGAGTAAAAAGCCTATATAGAGATATTAAGCAAACTTTCCCATTTATATATGCTTGGCCAAATATGAAATTCAGACCTGGGGTATAGATATCTACATTTGTTATCCCGATTACCTTCTCGGCCTCTGAATTTAGGGAGACCTCTCTCAGATTCTCCAAGATAATATCAGCTTTGAACTGTCTCCTCTTTGGATTATATCCATTATGATTTAGCTTTAGTCCTCTTCCCACTTCTATTTCTCCGAAAGTATTTTTAAGCTCTTTTTTCAGATCGAGTAGTAGCCTACTATCTATTAATCCTATGGGCATGAGCTCTATCATGATAGGAGAATATAGAGATATAGCCGAATTTATAACTTTATGCCGACCAAAAAAAATAGTGGAGGTGGGGATAGGTAGGGATTTCTCTACACTAAAAGAACTCGAGAAAATGACAGCCGCTAATATAATTGCCGTTGACATATCTCCCAGCGAGGGCGTCTTGGCAGACGATATAACTCGCCCAGATATGGACATCTATAAAGGAAGCGATGTGATATATTCGATTAGACCGCCTCCAGAGCTTTATCCTTATTTAATTGACATCGCCAGGAAAGTTAAGGCATTGCTTGTGATAAGACCTTTCAGCCTGGATGAACCTCCTAAAATATTTAAATTGGTGAACTACAAACGTGCAGTACTTTATATAATAGATTTTAGACGTTAGGGTTAATTTCATCTTCGAAAATTATCTGGAGGGGTATTCGATTTGAAATTCTGTCCTAAATGTAAGGGTTTTATGATGCCCAAACGTGTAGGTGAGAAAACGGTTCTGGTATGTAGGAGATGCGGCTTTTCCGAGATTAAATTCAAGGAGAAAGACTACAAGATAGAGGAGAGTTTTGATAGGAAAACAAGAGATATCTTGGTGGTTGAAAAGGGAAAGAGAGAGAGCATGGAGGAAAGAAGGAGATACATGGCAGACCTCTATGGAAAAAGCGAAGGTTACGAGGAGTAGATCGCCCCCCTATTTGCCGAGCTTACCTCTTTGCTGTATCTTGCCAGGTACCCACTAAGCTTTCTTTCTGGCAGTTTGACTTTTTTCTTTCTCTCTTTAAGCTCTTCCTCAGAAACAAGTAGATTGAGTTTTCTGTTTGGGATATCTATCTCTATAAGGTCTCCATCTTTTACAAGCGCTATCGGGCCGAGTTCGTAAGCTTCTGGAGACACATGCCCTATGCATGGCCCACGGGTGCCTCCAGAGAATCGCCCATCCGTTACTAGAGCTACGCTTTCACTTAGCCCCATTCCGGCTATTGCAGCAGTGGCTTGAAGCATTTCTCTCATCCCCGGACCTCCCTTTGGTCCTTCATACCTTATTACCACTACATCCCCCCTTTCGATCTCTCCATCGAGTATAGCTTTGTTGGCTTCCTCTTCTCCATCAAAAACCCTCGCGGGACCTTTATGGTAGAGCATCTTTTTACTTATTGCCGTTTGTTTGACCACGCTTCCATCGGGAGCTAAAGAACCATAGAGCACAGCTATGCCTCCCTCTCTATGGTATGGATTATCAAGCGACCTTATTACTTCCCTATTCTTTATCGGATTGATTATTCTAACTTCTTTTAGATTCTCTCTTAGAGTCTTTCCGGTAACCGTTAAAACATCTAAGTTTAGCTTTTCTTTTAATTTTAGCATAACGGCAGGAATTCCCCCCGCTCTATCAAGATCCAAAATGAAATGATCCCCTCCTGGGCGTAGATTGACTATATGGGGAGTTTCTCTGCTTAATTTGTCAAATATGTTTAACTCTAGCTCTATTCCTATTTCATTTGCAATTGCAGGGAGATGTAGGGCTGTGTTGGTAGAGCCTCCTATTGCTAGGTCTATTTTAATTGCATTTTCAAACGCTTTTCTGTTCATGACCTTTTCGGGAGTGATTTCCTTTTCAAGGAGTTCCATTATTTTAATCCCGGAAAGCTTAGCTATTCTCAGTTTTTTTGAATCTGTTGCAAGAGAGGTCGCACATCCGGGCAGCGACATCCCCAGCGCTTCGGTTATGCATGCCATCGTATTTGCGGTAAAAAGACCAGCACATGAACCGAATGTGGGGCATGCGTGGTCTTCTAAAGCTTTCAAATCTTCTTCGCTTATCTCTCCAGATTTGTAAGCTCCCACCGCCTCGAAAACTGAAATTACATCTGCATATTTATCACCCACATACCCGGGGCACATTGCTCCTCCGGTGACGATTATTGCCGGGATGTTCAGCCTCGCAGCAGCCATGAGATGACCGGGAACTATCTTATCGCAACTTGAGACAAGCACGATGGCATCTAGCCCGTGTGCCTGAACCATCACTTCTATGGAATCTGCAATTAGCTCTCTGCTTGGTAGGGAGTATTTCATCCCTCTATGCCCCATTGCAATCCCATCGCATATTCCTATGGTGTGGAATTCTAATGGAGTTCCACCAGCCATTCTTATTCCAGCCTTTACGGCATCTGCTATCCTATCCAAATGCATATGTCCCGGAATAAATTCATTCCAAGAGTTTACTACACCTATTAATGGTTTTTCGAGCTCTTCATCTGTAAATCCAATAGCTTTTAATAAACTCCTTGCTGGCGCACGTTCTATTCCCTTTTTTACCTCATCACTCCTCATTTTCACCACTCGTGCCTTTCTGTTTGCAGGGTGATAGATATGGTTTCTCCCGGAGAGAGGGTTATGTTGTGGTATTTTTCATAAAATTCGTTGGTGGTTGGATCAAACCATCTTAGCTTTATCGTATGATTCCCTACACTCAAATTGAAGGTTCCAAAAAATTTAGTAGCATTTTCCCTTACAAGCTCTGCCTTCATCATCTTATCTATAAATGCATCTACATACAGGTCGTCATCATCCACATTCTCGACATAGAGTTTCAGCTTTCCTCCCCAAGCATAGCTCTTTACTATATCTCTTACTTTATCGGTGAGTTCTGGCTTCGTTTCTACCAAAAATATTTCTGTTGGTCTAAAATCTTTTGTGAGCCTGTTATCATGGAGATATTTTTCCACTTCGCCCGGTATATCACAATGCACATAGACCAACGGACATCTATAATATGCAGCCATTACGAGGGCTTTCAGGGAAGGAGACCTACCATCGGTTATTACTATCCTTTCTGGTTTTTTGAAAAGTTTAGCTACCTCTACGCTTGTTGAATATCTATCTTCTCCATAGATCCTCGTGATTTTCCCAAAATTTTCGAGCCGATTTTCGACCTTTTTTCCGATCGCCTTTTCCCCACCCACAATTATAATTTCTCTCGGATGTAATTTTTCGATAGCTTCTAATGTAGCATTTGGAATGCCATCTGGCTTGGCAAGGAGTATGGGTATATCCTCCTTCTTTGCATAGGGGGCAATTGCCATCGCATCATTGATTATATCCCCTCTGGCTATTATCACCTTCTGGGCATATCTGTGCTTGAAGTTTTGAATTACTATTTCTGCAGAGAGGTTGTATATGTCTCCTTCCAATTTTTCAACTTCGTAGTATAGCAATTCTTCTAATTCTGGGTCAGTTAAGGGGTACTTTGATGAACTCACCAACGTTGGTGCGACCTCTCTTGCAACCTCTGCAAATTTCTCATATTTCAGGTGGGTAATAATCTGTTTAAACTCGGAATCAGAAACTGTGGAGACATAGTCTGCATAAGCTACTGGAGTAATTAAAACTGCTAAAATTAAAAAGACAATTGCTCTTTTCATCCCTTAAATTTCTAGCCAATCTACATTTATATTTTTTTTGGTGCTTGATGGGAATATAGGGTATCCCTCTGCTTTGGTATCCTTCCCGCCTGCCTTATTAGCATTTCTAGCTCTTTCACTGATGGGATTTTGACCGTAATACCTGTTGAGCTTGAGATATTCTCTTCCATTAACGTGCCTCCAAGGTCGTTGGCTCCGCAGTATAACATAAATTGGGCGAGTTTTTTTCCAAGCTTTACCCAGGATGATTGAATATTTAGAAAGTTATCTAGGAAAATCCTCGAAACTGCGAAGATTTTTGCATCATACAATGAAGATGCACCCATACAATTTTTTTTAAAAAGTTCTGTTCTGTATGGAATAAAAGAGAGGGGGATGAATTCTGTGAATTTTCCAGTATCGTCCTGTATATCTCTTATTATCTTCAAATGTTTAACCACATGCTCAGGTTTTTCCACGTGCCCATACATTATGGTGGCGGTTGAGGGTATTCCCAACCTGTGAGCCAGTCTTATTATCCTTATCCAAGTTTTGGTGTCTATTTTATCTGGGCATATCTCCATCCTTACGTCGTCTGAAAGAATTTCTGCGGATGTTCCCGGAATAGAATCCAATCCGCATGATTTAAGATAGCTTAGGGTTTCCTTTATGCTCTCTTTACTTTTTTTTGATATATGATAAATTTCTGCCGGAGAAAAAGCATGGATATGGAAGTTTGAAACTTCCTTTACGGTTTTGATGATATCCCCCAAGAATTCTAGGTTTATGTCGGGATGCAGTCCCCCCTGAATGCAAAGCTCTGTAACTCCGGCATGTAGAGCTTCCACCGCTTTTCTCTTTATCTCTTCGAGGGATAGGAGGTATCCCTCTTTTTCCCATTTTCTTCTCCTAAAAGCACAGAACTTGCAACTACCTATACAGATATTCGTATAGTTTATGTTCCTATTGTGAACATATGTTACTATGTCTCCTACTTTCTTTCTCCTTATTTCATTTGCAATTTTTGCAATTTCAAAAAATTGGTTTTCTTCGCTTTTTAGCAATATAAGAGCTTCTTTTTCTGATATTCTTTCATTGTCAGTTGCCTTTTCCAAGATTTCTGCAATGTTCATAGATCACTTCACCCACTTCCGGAGAAAACCACCCTTTATTTATATACCTCTCATATATCGGTAATCTCTCCTTTAGCTCTATCCCCGCAATTTTAAGTTTTTCCCTTAATTTGGCTATGGCCGGCCATGGAGACTCTGGATTTATGTAATCTTTGGTTATCGGAGAAACTCCGCCTAAATCTCTCGCACCGTAAAATATGAAGAGCAACCATCTCTTGTTTAGGTTGGGGGGGATTTGTATTGGGATGTCAAGTAACATACTTGCTGCATATGTTACCTTTAGCATTTTGAATGTAGTGGGTTCCTTCCAGTTCTGCATTTTTGTTCCCTTTTTGGGTTTAAAATTTTGAATTATAACTTCCTGAATGTGGTCATATCTCTCATGAATTTCCTTGATACAGAGTAGAGAGTCGTATATCTCATTGTAAGTTTCCCCTATTCCGATCAGCAATCCCGTGGTAAAGGGTATCTTTAGCTTTCCAGCGTTCTTTATACACTCTATTCTCAACTTTGGATTTTTTCCAGGACTTTTTTCGTGAGGCATGCCCTTTTTACAGAGCCTTTCACTTGAATTTTCTAGCATTAGGCCAAGCGAGGCATTCACTTCTTTGAGCATTTTAAGTTCCTCTCTACTCGCCGTTCCTATGTTACTGTGGGGTAAAAGCTTATATTTTAAAGCCATTCTGCACAGGTCGTAGAGATATTCCAGAGTTGAAGTATACCCCATTCTCTTGAGTTCCTTTCTTATTTTCTCGTTGCTCTCGGGTTTCTCTCCCATCGTGAATAGGGCTTCTTTGCATCCATGTTTAGTTCCAAGCTCTAAAATTGTCTTAACTTGCTTTGCATTGAGAATTTTGGGATTATCCGAGACAAAACCACAATAAGCGCATCTATTCCTGCAAGCATTGCTTACGGGTATAAAGATGTTCTTCGAAAAGGTAACATACTTTGGCTTGGTTTTTTTTGCATTTTTAAAGAATTCTTTCTTTGAACTTTTTAGGATTCGCATTTCAGTCTTCTTATAACCCAGTTTCTTTCCAGCGAGGTTAGTAGATTTCCAGCCTTTGGACCCGAGGTTCTTCCCAGAGTAACTAGGTAGATAGCTGCAAATGCATCCTTGGGTTTCATCTCCATCTCTCTTGCTAGGTTGTAGATTTTTTCCTGTATTTCTTCGCTACTCCTCTCCCTTGTCTCTATCCACTCTGCAAGTTTTTTCAGAAGTTTTTTCTGATTCTCGCCAAGCCTGTTTTTAATAGTTTTTATATCCTCCAAAAGTGAATATTTCATCTCTTTGGGAGCATATTTCTTAGCCCAATTCCTAGCAAGTTCTATTCTTTTGAAAATCTCCCTTTTATTTTCTTCTGAGTAATGTTTAGTTCTCTTTAAGCTCTCTATAAGGGATTTCTCCTCTAAAAAAAGCTGTGAAATAAAAACAGCATGAGAAAACGGTAGGGGGTTGGGTTTTTCTATTTCTCCTAATTGTGATATCTCGTACAATCTTTTCATATGCTTCCTCTCTCTTTCATTTTCTATTTTTTCCAAATTAAAATAAACCCTGGCATGTCTGTCGTATTCGTCATACAAGTTTGGGAGGTATTTCCATGAAAAGCTCCTGGTTTTCATAAGTTTTTTATTATAGAAGAATCTGAGGAGCTGAGGAGTGGCAACTTCGAGCCATTCCTTTGGATAAATAACATTCCCCAGGCTTGCCGACATTTTCTTTCCATCTATCATCAAATGCTCGTAGAAGATGGGTACGGGCATGGGGAAGTCCAGTATTTTCTCGCACAGCTCGGCATTTACCCACCATGCACTCGTTGGCACGACATATTCCTTTCCGGCCCCCTCTGCTACAACCCTCCATCGTGCCCACTGGGCAGCCCACTCCCCTTTCCAGAGCAGTTTCCCCCGGTCTTTGAGGGGGTCGGCAATGCCTTCGTATCCGCATCCCTTTGCAACATGCTTTTCAAATGCATAGTCCTCGCACCTATAGTAGACCTTCCCATTTTCATATCTCTGTATTCTGGGTGTGATTATCTTTCCACAGTTTTTGCATACAGGAAGCCAGGGGCTCCACCCTTCTGGCAGTGGTTTCTCTCTGTATTTGCTTTGAATCTCTATAACCCCATCCAAATTATCCAGATATTGTTTTATGTATTGGGAAAATTTTCCCTTTCTGTATTCAGTTGACATGGAATAGTAGATAGGTTTCGTGTGGATGAACTCCTCAAAAACGCTTTTGTACTCTTCGATATGATGCTCGGAGTAACTCTTATGACACCCCCAGGGATCTGGGATATCGCTCACGGGCATTCCTATGTATTCCTCGTAATCTTTTGGAACACCCTCAGGAATTTTTCTAAGCGGGTCCATGTCCTCTGCTACCCATATTAGCCTTGCCTTGAAACCTCTTTCTAGTAGAGCCTTGCAAACGCTATCTCCGCGAATGCTATCGCTGAGTCTCCCTATGTGCAAAACGCCAGATATGCTTGCAGATGTTTTGATTGTGTATTCTTCAAAGTTGGGGATTTCTTTATCAACGTACTTAAATTTCCTTCGAGAAATTATTTCCTCCGCCTTTTGGTCTGCCCAAAATATGTGATTGTTCATAGTTCTTCGATTTTCTGCTTGGCTTCATCTATATATTTGTACCAGGTTTTATCTTCTTTTGCCTGCTCTTTGCAGTATTCTATAAATTTCTTATAGCAATCTTTCGCTTTCTCTTTATCTCCAATTTTTTTGTAGGTTTCTGCTGCATCTTCATAGAATGCTCCCTCTTCTTTTGCTTCCTTTTCGTAATATTCCGCTACTTTTCTCCAAATTTCTTTTGCTTTTTCTTTGTCCACTTTTTCCCATAACTTGGCAGCATCCTCAAGATACCACTCTTCCTTTTCTGCCAATTTTTCCAGAACTTCGGCGGCCTTTTTTAAATTCCCCGCTTTTTCCCAAGCCTCACTCGCATCCTTATACTCTTTGATCATTTCATAACATTCAGCCGCTTTGTCAAAGAGTTTTGCCTTTTCATAAGCCCAAGCAGCACACTCTGGCGAGTTTGCTTTTATATAAGTCTCGGCAGCTTTTATGAAGTCTCCTCTCTCTTCATATTTCCTTGCAGCATGGTATAACTTTCCTCTCTTTTCAAGCCGTTCAGGCGACATAAATCTTTCAATCAAACTCAAGTCGGGTTCGGTTATCTTAAGAAAAGCAAATACTAGGGCGATAAAGAGGAATAAGACAATATAAATCAGGGGTTTTACCATCCATTTGATGCTGAAATATGCTCCAAGCAGGCTTGGAATGAGATATACTAAGGAATATGCAAACAATCTAAAATTCCTTGCGTATGCGGTAATAAATGTGAAGAATCCAAATAATACAGAGCTTCCCACAAAGCTTAGAAAGATAATGCCTTTAATAATACCCAGTACAATCGACATGATTATTAAATTATGTGAGGGAGCTTAAAAATGTTTAGGATTGCACGCGGCTGTGAGGTATGTGAAAAAGGAGCAAAGCTTGTCCTGTTCGTTACCGGAATATGCGACCTGGATTGTTTCTACTGTCCGGTTTCAGAGAAGAGGAGAGGCAAAGATATTGCATGGGCAAATGAAAGGCCTATAGTAAATGAAGAAGACCTGATAATAGAAGCGGAGCGTATGAGAGCATTGGGAGCGGGAGTAACGGGAGGGGAACCTCTCCTCAGACTAGAGAGGTGCTGTAGGTTTATCTCGATATTAAAAGAACACTTTGGGGAGGACTTTCATATTCATCTATATACAGCAAAAGCTCCCTCTTTGGAATCGATTAAAAAACTAAAAAAGGCAGGATTGGACGAGATAAGGTATCACATCTTGGCAGAGAAACAATGGAAGAGTATAGAGAAAGCCGTTTCACTGGGATTAGATGTAGGAATAGAAATACCGGTCTTCCCTAACGAAGAGGGGAGAATACTGGGAATGGCTGAGAGGTTAGGAAGGGTTGGAGGTACATTTATTAATCTCAATGAGCTGGAGTTTTCAGATACCAACGCCGAAAGGATGCTAAAAAGAGGCTATATACCGAAGTCGGAATACTCATATGGGGTAAAAGGAAGCGAAGAAACCGCAAAAAAAGCGATAGCAATCGCTGAAGAGCGTGGAATTCTCTTACATTACTGTTCCTCTTCCTATAAGGATAGTGTTCAGCTTAGAAAGCGACTGCTGAGAACCGCTAAAAACATAGCTAAGCCATATGAAGAAGTGACGGAGGAAGGGCTGCTGTTCAAGGGAATAATAGAGATAGAACATCCAACACTACAGAGGCTCAAGGAGGTAAAGAGGTATCTTGTGAAGAGATATGGAGTTCCAAATGGGCTGGTCGAGGTTGATGTAGAAAAAATGCGCATCGAAACTTCTCCCGAGATTGCGAGTTTTTTCTCTGACAAAATAAGTTACAGGTGCTTTTTAGTTGAGGAGTACCCCACATACGATAGGCTGGAGGTGGAAAGGATACCCCTACCATGATAATTATTTTATAAGTGGAATGCAAAAGGTAGATTGTTATGAAGTGTAGAGTTTGTGGTGCAAAGCTCAAGGATGAGTGGAACTATTGTCCGTACTGCGGAAGTGCTATAAATCCTGGAACTTTTGATGAGATATTCGAGCTTTTTGAGAAGAGTTTTAGAGAGATTTTTGGTGAGGGGTTAGCTCAGTTTCCATTTGGAAAGGGTTTTCTGATAGAGATATCCAGGTCAGAGGGGAGAGAACCCAAGGTTTCGATAAGGGAGGTAAATAGCAAGAAGAATAAAGAGGTCATAAAACCAAAAAATAGCAGGGTGGTCGAGCCTAAGCTTGAGTCCTATGATGGCGGTAAATTTTTGAAAATCCATTTGCCTGAAGTAGAGGAGAAGGATATAGATATCAGAAAACTCTCTAAATCTGTTGAGATAAGAGCCAAAGCTAAGGATAAGCTATACTTCACTATAATTCCGAATCCGAACCTTACATACAAAAAGTTTGAAAACGGTATTTTAATCCTCAAATTCTCGTAGGATGGGGGCATGGTGTAGCTTGGCTATCATAGCGGGCTCCAGACGTTCAATCGCCTGAGCGCGATTAAAGGAAGAAACCCGCGGACCTGGGTTCAAATCCCAGTGCCCCCACTAATATTTAAAAAACTTGGTTTAAAACCAAAACTAGATAGAGTTTAGCGAAATTGCCGTAGCGATAGAAAAGTTAAACTAAGTAAAAATTTGAAAAAGTGGAATAAATGGATGCATATCCACACATAGGGAGCTAATTCTGAAAGCTTGTTAATTCCATTGTAAAAAAATTTCCTAGTTTATAGATAAATTTTTATATAAAATTTTCCTATATTAGTTCTATGGAATTAAAAGAATACCTTGTGACACGAAAGAATGAAATAAAAGATATCGATGTTAGGCCTAGAAAAATAGAAGTAAAACCAAATAAAAACTTTATTCTTTCAATTATTGGTCCTAGGAGAGCAGGAAAAACATATTTTCTCTATTTTTTTATTAAGAAGAATGGCCTTTCCGATGAAAAATTTTGTTTTGTAAATTTCGAAGAAGTATTCGAAATAAAAGACGCTACTAAAATACCATTTCTCCATAATGAAATTTATGGAGTATTTCCTCAATATCTTTTTTTCGATGAGATTCAAGCCTTAAAAAATTGGGAAAAAGTCATTTATCATCTTTATGAAAAGAAAAAATACTTTATTTTTATTACAGGTTCTTCTTCAAAGCTTTTAAGCAGGGAAATCGCAACACAATTAAGGGGGAGAGCTGTTTCTTCTTATGTATATCCGTTTTCTTTTAATGAAATTTTGGAGATTAAAGGTATAGAGAAAGACATTTTTAATCTCTATAAAGTTAGTAAAATTAAAAATCTTTTAGAGAAGCACATTAAAATAGGGTGCTTTCCTGATATAGTCCTGGAGAATATTACTCCATTTACTTTTTTTAGAGAGTATTTAGATTTACTCATATTCAAAGATATAATGGAGAGATATGGAATAAGAAAAAGATATGAGTTGGAGTTTTTCATAAGAAATGTAATTTCCGCTTTCAGCAAAGATTTTTCTGTTAACAAAGTTTACAATATTTTTAAATCTAAAAATATAAAAACAAGCAAAACTTCGCTTTACAATTTTCAGAAAATTTTGGAAGATATTAGGTTTGCATTTTTTCTTAAGAAATATGGGCCAAGTTTAAGAAAAATAGAGCTTGCCGCAGAAAAAGTTTATGTGATTGACAATGGATTTCCAGTATTTTCTGAAGGAAAAATAGAAATTGGAAGGTTAATGGAGAACTTCGTATTTCTCGAGTTGTTAAGAAGTGGTTTAGAAGCAAACCGGGATATATTTTTCTTTAAGGATTATCAGCAGAGAGAAGTGGACTTTGTAATCAAGCAAGGATCAAAAGTAAAGGAATTGATTCAGGTAACTTATGCTAATGAGAAAGATGAAATAGAAAAAAGAGAAATAAAATCTCTTCTTAAAGCTTCTCGCTTGCTAAGATGCAAAAATTTGCTCGTAATAACTTGGGATTACGAAGGGGAAGAAAAGTATAAAGAAAGAAAAATTAAATTTCTTCCGTTATGGAAATGGTTACTTCTTGACTGATCAGCTGGAGGAAGGGTCTACAGAATGTTTGTTTTCACTCCTAGGACATTTCCATTTTCAAGACCGAGAATCTTCGTCAATGATCCCTCGCTCGTGGGACTTCATGATTCCATTCTCGAGGCAAACGGCATGGCAGAGATACTTCCACGAATACTCATGGAATCTTGACCGGGAAGAAAGCGGAGTTCGATGTTCTGGTCAGGGGGACGTTCAACGCGTTCGATGCTCTCTCGGATGGAAGAAACTTTCTGGACATCGTGATAC
>CAZSVW010000012.1:0-16945 GCA_964610485.1 Candidatus Hydrothermarchaeota archaeon
TTCATCCAAGATAGATAAAAGTTCCTTAGAAGAGATTATAAGGTCATCTTTTTTTGAGAGAATTTTATCTCCCTCTTTAACTAGCTCCCCGTATGGAAATGCCATCTGCGGCTCATTGGACCGCCCGCTTTCCTTTCCTTGCAACCAAGACTGTCCTTTTCCTATACATCCCGATAAGGAAAGAGTTGCTATTAATAGCATTAATAGTAAGATTTTACATTTCATTTTAACTCACCGCCTTATTTAAAAAATCTGAGATTTTTACCTGCATATAATAGTCTCTTGAATGATAGCTTAATATATCGCCCTTATGGCACGCCTGACAATTGCTCGGAATGTCTTTATGTATTTCGAGATAGTCACTACCATGACAGTTCTCACAAACTAAAAGTTTGCCTTTTTCTGGATGGGGAAATGTAAATGCCGCTGTTCCTTCTTTACCCATGTGACAAATTTCACAGGGTTGAGCCTTGTGAATCACATGAACGTCTTCATGGCAATTACTACATATTCTCGCATCTTCTTTTTTCGCTTTTAATTCTTCTGGACTATGGAAGTCGACATTTTTATGACAATCTCTACAGGAAACACCCCCTGCCCCTGAACTCAGCGCTTCTTGACATGCTTGGAGGCTTTTTTGTTTGTCACTTAGCTTTGATTGGAGAGCAACGATTTTTTCTTTATACATTTTACTCGTAACTATATATGTAACTCCTCCTGCTCCTACGGCTATCAAACCAAACAATGCTATTATTAGTAATATAGTTGAGGCTTTAATTTTTATCACCGAGTAAAAGTAATAACAATTAAGATATATAAATTTTTTTTGGTTTCCACTCCAATAATTATAATTATAATTATATGACAATTAATTCGAAATGCAATTTAGGATGACGTGGCAAAGGAAGAAGTTTTATAATATTTTAACCACAACTTTTCTATTTCTTGGACCATCTAATTCTACGAAGAATATTCTCTGCCATGTTCCTAAGTAAACCTTTTTGTTTACTACCGGCAAAACTATGCTCGGATTTAATAATACTGAACGTAAATGCGCATCTGCGTTGTTATCTATCCTGTCATGGCGATACTCGTTGGGAGGAACAAGCTTCTTAAGCATGTTTTCAAAGTCCTTTATTAATCCAGACTCATTCTCGTTTATCATTAGCCCTGTGGTTGTATGCCTTGTAAATACCAATACCGCTCCTTCTTTCATTCCAGAAGAATCAACGACCTTTTGCACATCTTGAGTTATGTCGATAAACTCCACTCTTTTATTAGAAGAAATTTTTATCTCGGGCATACCATAATTTTATATTTCAGGAGTTAAAACTTTTTTCTTCATGAAGCTTTTACTTATCCATGCTGATTATATAAAATACGTTGCCAAGGAAAAAACGAAGTTTGCAGAGGATGTTCCAGAAGAAAAGAAATCTGGAGAAGCGGAAGAAGCTCTGGTCTGCTTTATTGCAATAGAAAAAAAAGATGAAAAAGCTCCCGAGAAAATTGCTGAAAAGGCATGTTTGGAAATAGAAGAGGTTTTTGCTAAGGTTAAAGCACGGAGAATAGTTCTCTACCCCTATGCGCATCTTTCCTCGTCTCTGGGTAATCCAAACGTTGCTGTCGAGATCCTGAAAAAAATGGAGAAGCTACTCGCCGAGAAGCACGAGGTTATCCGCGTTCCCTTTGGTTGGTACAAGGCATTTACACTTAACTGTAAAGGACATCCTCTTGCTGAGTTATCAAGGGAAATCGATATCGAAAAAGAGGAAGAGGAAATACCTAAGGCATTAAAGGCTGAGAAAAGGCTTAAGTCGGAGTGGTATATTCTAACTCCAGAGGGAGAGCTTATCAAAGCTGAAGAATTTGATTTTAGCAATCATCCCAGTTTAAAAATTTTGTATGAATATGAAACAAAAGGAACGAGGATAATGGATAAGGAACCACCCCACATCTCAATAATGAAAGAACAGGAACTTGTAGATTATGAGCCGGGGTCAGACCCGGGTAATCTCAGGTGGTATCCAAAGGGCACATTAATCAAAAGATTGCTTGAGGAGCATGTGAGCAATATCGTAACAGAATACGGAGCCATGGAAGTTGAAACACCAATCATGTATGATATCATGCACCCTCAACTCAAAGAATACCTCAATAGATTCCCCGCAAGACAATACCTAGTGAAATCGGGGAATAAAGAGTACTTTCTCAGATTTGCAGCATGTTTTGGGCAATACCTGATAAAGAGAGACATGGTGATATCTTATAGGCACTTGCCATTGAAATTGTATGAACTCACCCACTACTCTTTTAGAAGGGAGCAAAGAGGAGAATTAGCTGGACTAAAAAGATTGAGATGTTTCACGATGCCGGACATGCATACTTTATGCAAAAACATGGAACAAGCGAAAGAAGAATTTATCAATCAATTTAAGCTTGCAATGAAGTGGATGCAGGACTTGGAATTGAATTACGATGTTGCAATAAGATTTGTTAAAGATTTCTTCGAAAGTAACAGAGAATTCGCGGTAAAACTTGCCAAACTTGTTAAGAAACCTATTCTGATAGAGCTATGGGAGAAAAAATTTTTCTACTTCGTAATGAAATTTGAATTTAGCGTAAATGATGCCCTTAAAAAAGCTGCAACCCTGTCTACTGTTCAGATAGATGTTGAAAATGCAGAAAGATTTGGAATAACATACGTAGACGAAAAAGGAGAGAAAGTGTATCCGATTCTCCTTCATGCGAGTATCTCGGGTGGCATAGACAGGAATCTATTTGCTCTTTTAGAGAGTCAGTATATATTATCACAGAAAGGCAAAAAGCCCATGTTGCCCGTATGGCTCTCTCCTACTCAGGTAAGGATAATTCCAGTCTCTCTAGAATTTCTGGAATATTGCGAAAAATTGCTAAAAGAAATAGAAAAAGAAAAAATCAGAGTGGACCTAGATGACCAAGACATAACAATGCAGAAAAAGATAAGGAATGCAGAAAAAGAGTGGATACCCTATATTGTCGTAATAGGGGAAAGAGAGAGAAGAGAAAATAAACTTTCCGTGAGGATAAGAAAGGACGGAGGAAAGGTTGTTAGGCTTACAAAAAAAGAATTAATAGAAATGATAAAAAAAGAAACTGAAGGAAAACCGTTTAGGAAGCTTTCTCTACCAAAGAAATTATCATTGAGACCAAAATTCAGGGGATAAAAAATGAAGATGGTAGAAATATCTGAAAAGAGTGATGTTTTAAGGATAGCTAGAGCAAAAGGGAGTATAACGTTAAAGGAAAATACTATAAAGCTTATTAAAGAAGGAAAAATAAAGAAAGGAGATGTAATCAGTGCAACCAAAATGGCAGCAATTCTGGCTATAAAAAAAACCCCAGAACTTATTCCCCTTTGTCATCCCATTCCCATCACCGGGGCTAATGTGGAGGTAAAAATAAACACCAGAGAAATTGAAGTCGAGGTTGAAGTGAAATCTATTGGAAAGACCGGCGTAGAAATGGAGGCCCTTGTTGGGGTGAGTACCGCTCTCCTGACGATCTGGGATATGGTAAAGGCGTATGAAAAGGATGAGAGAGGACAGTATCCTACTACTAAAATTTCAGAAATTAGGGTAATAGAAAAGATAAAAGGAGGGAAATGATGAAAACGTATGAAATGCACAAAAAAGATGCGCCCAAAAAACTTAAATTTGCAGTTATAACTATCTCTGACTCAAAATATCTGAATTTTTGCAGAAAAGAAAATATCGAAGACAAATCTGGAGAAACAATAATCTCAAAATTGAGAGAGAAACAACATGAGGTTGTATTTTATACAGTGGTACCAGACCAACCTGAAATGATATGCGGCATCATAGAGTATGTAATAGATAGGTTCTCCCCAGACGTTATTGTAACAACTGGTGGGACGGGAGTAAGCTACTATGATGTCACCATAGAAACCCTAAAAAACCTGTTTGATAAGGAAATAGATGGGTTTGGAGAGCTATTTAGAAAACTCAGTTTTGAACAGATTGGAACTTCTGCTCTGCTTTCAAGGGCAACAGCTGGAGTATATTGTGGTGTAGTTATATTCTCTCTTCCAGGGTCTCCCCAAGCAGTAGAAATGGGTATCAAGATAATACTAGAAGAAGCCCCACATATCGCCAAACATGCGAGGGAAGGATATGCAAATTTATGATAGGTTCTCGAGACCCATAACCAGTTTACGTATATCTATAACAGAAAGGTGCAACTTGAACTGTTTCTATTGTCACCGAGAAGGAGTAACCAAGATTTCAAAAATAGAGCTTACTCCAGAAGAAATAGAAAGAGTAGTGAAAATCTCGGCAAAATTCGGAATAACGCGAGTAAAAATTACAGGAGGAGAGCCCCTTTTAAGAAGAGATGTAGTGGAAATTGTAGAGAGAATTTCCTCGGTCGAAGGTATTAAAGACGTATCGATGACAACGAATGGCATTCTACTTGAGAATTTCGCTAAAAAATTGAAAAAGGCAGGGTTAAATAGAATAAATATAAGTTTAGATACCCTTGATCCCGAAAAATACAAATTCATAACGGGGGGAGGAGACATAAAGAAGGTTCTATCTGGAATCAAAGCTGCAGTCGATGCTAAACTTTTTCCTGTTAAAATAAACGTAGTTGTAATGCGTGGACTAAACGAAAATGAAGTTTTTGATATAATCGAGAAGTTTTCGTCTCCGAGAATAGTAATCCAACTTATAGAGCTGGTAAATACAAATAACGCATTTTTCGATGAATACTACTACAATTTAACCCCAATTGAAGAAAAAATCAAAAAAATAGCAAAGAAAGTTGATATAAGAAGGTTCATGCACAACAGAAAAAAGTACATATTAGATAACGGAGAAGTTGAATTCGTTAGACCAATGCATAACACCGAGTTTTGTGCCCACTGTACTAGGATGAGAGTTACTGCTGATGGAAAATTCAAACCTTGTTTGATGAGAGATGACAATCTAGTAGACTTTCTGGAAGCTCTAAGGAAAAAAGATTACAAAAAAGTTGAAAAGCTTTTTTTAGAGGCTGTAAGGAGAAGAGAACCGTATTTTAAAAAAGTGTAAAAATATTTTAGATGTCAACATTGCATTCAAGCATAGCATGGTATCGGCCATATGTTTTATAAACACAGAACTTGGAAAGGAAATAAAGGTGAGAAAAGAAGTTTCTATGTTTGAAGGAGTCAAAAAAGTTATAGAGCTTTTTGGCGACTTTGACTTAATGGTTTTAATAAAAGCTGATGAACTACGACAGATAAACTTCATAGTAGACCATATAAGAAAAATAGATGGAGTGAGAAATACCAAAACATATATAGAAGCTGAAATCTAGCCAAGCTTCCCCGCTTCTCCCCTTACTTTCATTCTAAATTTTTTATGTATCTCTATTATTTCCTTTATTTTCGTATCATCCGCATTTTCAATACAGTGGTATTCAACGTCCACATTTCTCAACTTACCAAGGGACTCAAAATTGTAGACCTTCTCCTTACTCTTTTCAAGCTCTTTGACGAGCTCTATAGCCTTCTCCTTTCCTCCAAGAAAGGCTTGAAGTACTGGAAGGGTAAACCTCTGGTCGGTAGTTGCTATCCCCACATTCGCATATGGAATACAATATTCATTTCCATTAAAAGCCACTGCTAGTCCTCCTTCTTTCCTTACCCTACTGAGCATTTTAAAATCGGTTATGCTATCCCCTATGGCGACTGTATTTTCGAGTTTAACTCCCCTAGAGCTCGCAAAGTTAACCATGGCCCCTACCTTCCTACTTCCTCCGATTACAACCACTTCATCAAAGATCCTACCCAGAGTAGTCTCGCTGATTTTCTTGAAGAAGAAACTGTCAAGGTAATCCACATCAACATCTGGGTAGTTTTCCAGTATTTTATTCTCGGCTTCTTCTACAATCCTCAGATCTGAATGAGATATGGTATTGTAGATTGACTCTAGATCAAATTTGGTGCATGCGACATTTTTCTTAGGAATACCCACGCGCTCTGCTATGTGATATGCATGCTGCTGATAGCTTGTAGAGATTATGAAAACCTCATAGCCCAGCTCAAAGAGTTTTTTTATTGCTTCTTTACTCCCATTAACGACTTTTGCTTTTTTGGAAACCTCAACTATGTCTTCATCCGTTATCCCATGATATAACAAGAAGGGCACTATCAACTTGAGCGTATCTCCAGGTTCGTAGTTTGGTCTCCCTTTTAGTGTTAAGATATCATCATATTTGCTTATTATCTCAAATATCTTGTGTCCATCTTTAAATAGCCCCATAACCTCATATGCGTTATCTTGTGGAGAGAGAGGTCCCTCCAAATCAAAAAATACTAGCCTCATGTACGTACCTCCTTCTCGGATTCTTTTAGCTTTTCTAAGATGCTTTCAATAAACCTGATTCCTTCATCCAAAAGCTTTATACCCTCATGAGTAATTGTGTAATACCTTCTTTTATCTATTACCCCCGATTTAACGTATCCCATTTTTTCAAGTTTGTAGAGTACAACATATGATGTAATCAAAGCTGGTTTAAATCCAAAATTTTTTTCTAATTCTCGTCTTAGCTCATATCCGTACATTTTTCTTTCCTTGAGAAGTTTTAAGATATAAATCCACAGCACTTCTTTGGTTAGCTTATATTTCAGTCTGTTCAGGGGCATTAAAAATATATTTTATAACCATAAAATATTTATAGGTTTATTTTACAATCATAAAATATGTCGGAAATAAGGGTCGCAATAGTCGGTGTTGGAAACTGTGCTTCAGCTTTAGTCCAGGGGGTAGAATTCTATAAGAATGCAAAAGACGACGAAAAAATTCCCGGACTTATGCACCCAAAGTTGGGTGGATATCGCATTAAAGATATAAAATTTGTTGCTGCATTTGATGTAGATAAGAATAAGGTGGGAAAGGACCTATCAGAGGCAATTTTTTCTCCTCCAAATAATACACTAAAGTTTTCTGATGTACCACATCTTGGAGTGGAGGTACTCAGAGGAACTACATTGGACGGGATAGGAAAATATCTGTCAAAGGTGATAGAAGAATCGCCGAGAGAGCCCGTGGATGTTAAGAAAATCTTGGAAGAAAAAGAAGCCGAAATCCTCATAAATTATCTCCCAGTAGGGAGCGAAGAAGCAACAAAATATTATATTAAAAAAGCATTAGAAGCTGGTTGTGCGGTAATAAACTGCATTCCTGTATTTATTGCTAGAGACCCCTATTGGAGAGGAATATTCAGAGAAAAAAATATTCCTTTGATAGGAGATGATATCAAATCCCAAGTTGGAGCAACTATCGTACATAGAGTGTTAACAAAGCTGTTCATGGACAGGGGAGTGAAATTAGCGAGAACGATGCAACTGAATGTCGGAGGTAATACAGACTTTTACAACATGCTGGAGCGTGAGAGACTAAAATCAAAAAAGATATCCAAGACCACTGCAGTAACCTCACAGCTTGATTATGAAATAGGAGAGGAAAACATACACATAGGTCCAAGCGACCATGTGGCATGGCTAAAAGATAGAAAATGGGCATATATAAGGCTTGAAGGAGAGAGCTTTGGAAGCGCTCCTCTAAATATAGAGTTAAAGCTCGAAGTATGGGACTCTCCTAATTCTGCCGGGGTTGTAATAGATGCAATTAGATGCTCCAAACTAGCTTTAGACAATGGAATAGGTGGAGCACTTGAAGCCCCTTCTGCCTACTTCATGAAATCTCCACCGCATCAGTATTCTGATGACGTAGCTAGAGAAATGGTAGAGAGGTTTATAGCTCAATTCAGTATAGAGTAATAGTTTGTCCCATTCTTTTTCTCTTTTTTTAGGTATTTGTAGAGCATATTGTAGTATATGAACATCCTAAGATGGGCATGCTTTACATTGTACCCTTTCTTTCTTAACCTCTCTACTATCTCCTTTCCTCGAAGCTTTTCTCCATCGTTGAAAACGCTCAGAATTACATTAACCTTATCTGAAGCGTTTTCAAATCTCTTCATTTTAATCACGCCACAACCAATCTTCTAATTTCATTTAATCTTGACATATACCTCCTATCCCTTATCTGTATAGTTTCCAAAAGGATGTCTTCTAAAATCTGTAGTTTCCTTCCATTTTTTGTTAAATTTAGTATCCCTAATTGGAATTTAGCTAGTAAGTAGTTTCCGACTTCCTTTACATCTCCAACTGAACAGAATTTCTTTCTTAACGCCTCTCTTTTCCCTTCGTCCAAGCATTTAATTAATACGTATGCCTTGGTATCGTATACCCCATATATAACCACAGTGCTCACATTTTCTTTGTCTATCAGATAATCGGAGACTTTTGGCATAAGCTCTAGTTCATCTCTCGAAATTTCGCCCCCGTTAACAAGTAGGAGATCACCTATCCGTCTGATCATCTATATTTCCTCCACATCTATCGTTTGCTTTATAACCAAGAACCCCATCCCGTCTATCGACAGCAGTAGATAGTTCTCTATTGTTCCCGGTTTTTCTCCCGGAGAAAAAATGGTATAGGTCGTCTGGGGTTTTTTTAATTTTAAAACATTCATTTCCCCCACCGACCTTTAGATGATATAGTCTATTCCTAAATCTGCCATTATACCCTCTTTTGGCCTCTGTCTTTTTGCAGTATAAAGGCGTGTTGCCTGTTTTGGAACATACTTCGGCGCTATTGTCCTCTTTGGTACTTCAATTTCTGTTGAGCTGGGACCTAGTATATCAGGGGACCTCACACCAGTTATTATAACCATAACTTGCACCCTGCCCTCATACTCTGGTTCTATCCTTGCTCCCCATATCACATTAGCATCGTCGGTGAGATAGCTAGTGGCTATTTCTCCTATTCTATTTGCCTCAGCTAAGGTTAGGTCCGGACCTCCAGTTATATGAACAAGTGCACCATTTGCTCCCCTGTAATCAACCTCCAGAAGAGGATTTTCCAGTGCATGTTTAACAGCTTCCTCTGCCCTATTTCTTGTGTCACTCTCCCCTAGACCTATCATCGCTATACCTTTCCCAGCTCCTCCACGCATAACGCTCCTAACATCTGCGAAATCCAAATTAATCAAGCTCGGTAGCGTTATTGTTTCAGTTATCCCTTTAACCATCCTTGCAAGAATTTCATCGGCTACACAGAAAGCTTGATCCATGGGCAAATCTGGTACATAGTCTAGGAGTTTATTGTTATCTACAACCACCACACTGTCACAATTTTTTCTTAGCCTATGCAGTGCCTCCTTTGCCTTTGGTATCCTAGCTCTCTCTATTTTAAATGGCATTGTAACAGCTCCCACTACCACTGCTCCACTATCCCTAGCAACCTCAGCTATTACAGGTAAACTTCCAGTTCCCGTTCCTCCCCCCAGTCCTGCTGTTAAAAAGACTAAATCTGCTCCATCCATCAATTCTTTCAAAGCAGGTTTAGCTTCAACAGCTGCTTGCTCTCCTACTTCGGGATATCCGCCGGCGCCTAAACCTTTGGTGAGCTCATATCCTATCAATATTTTTTTGTCTGCACGAATTATACTCAAATGCTGTTTATCTGTATTTACTGCAATTAACTCCGCACCATTGATACCAATTTGACTGAGTCTATTTATCGTATTATTTCCTGCTCCTCCAGCTCCTATAACTAAAATTCTAGCTTCCCCAAACCCCTCTTTGAGGTCTGGGTTATATCTTTCCAAGGCATTTTTAACGATAGTTTCCATTCCTACCTCCTCCTGATAATATGTGAATAATTGTGAATAGATTAATATATAAAGTTTTCGTTTCTATGTTTGAAAATTATATTTTTTTAATCTAAAATTTGTTAACACAAGTCATAACAAATCATAAGGTTAAAAATTTTATTTTTCAATGATAAAAAGCTTTATATATGCAAACGTAAATATTAAGTGAATAAGTATGAATGAATACATCTCGATCAAACTCGAACTTAAAGGTAAGGGAGGAAGCAGTGTATTAGAGTTCGAGGGACTAGAGTATGAGGAAGCTAAGGAACGCGTATATACGCTTATAAACTTCATATACAGAAGAGAAAGATTTGCCAATGTGCGAATAGAGGGAAATGACAGGGAGATTAAGTTTTCTCAGGAATTCGAAAAACTCAGCTATAGTGAAGCAAAAGAGAGAATTAACGAATTCTTAAAATTCATTTATAAAATAGAGGAGAAGCTCCCAACAGTAAAGGAGTCATGGCTAAGTATGTATGACATAGAAAACCTCTCCCAAAAAGATAGACTCTTTCTGATATTGAAACACAACCACCCGAATGAATGGGTGAGATCGCAAGATATAAAGGAGGAGTACGAAATACTCTTTGGAGAGCCTATAAATTTGAGTTCAGTCTCAACATATCTAGCCAGATTTTATGAGAGCGGATTAACTGAACGAAGAGGTTCCAGAGCTCAACGTGAATATAGGCTAATAACCTCATAGAGTTCATCAGGTCTGCTTAAAATACCTATACCCATTTTTCTAATTTTTTCTAAATTCTCTAAATCCACATCTCTAGGCTCGAGGTTGAATTTCTTTTTTTTGATTGCATTATACGGGCAATATTCCTCGCAAATACCACAAGAATTACACTTCGAAACATCGATCCTAAAATTCCTAATAGCTCCCCTTTCACATACTTTTTCAGCGATGCATATCTCACATTTTTTACAGACATCCAAATCTATCGAGTATGGTAACTCAACCGTAGTTTCTTTTATATCCGTTGGACAAACATAAACAGGTACTTTAGCCTTCATTGCATGTGTTGCAGCATTCGTTACTAGTGTATCTGAAATTCCATGCGCGATCTTAGCGATAGTATTGGTTGTGGCTGGGGATATTACAAGCAAGTCATACTTTCCAAAGTAAAATCTTCCAGTATGAACAGAGCTAGCTCCCTCCTCTCTATCTTTGAATATCTCCCTTAAATAACTCCCATCGCATATCATTCCGAGCTTCTCCATAAGACCATAGATTTCTATTACTTCTTCGGCGCTTGAACTTAGAAATGCCGTTATTCTATGACTTTTAGAGAGGTTATACATCGTCTCAAAACTTTCCCTGAGCATGTATCCCGCTCCACTAATCCCCCAAGCTATATTCATAGATATTCCCCTAGAAACTCTTCTATTCTTTTAAATTTCTCTTCCTCCAAACATTTTTTCATCACTCTGAGATATTTTCCTATGTTGTCTCTTCTCCCCCTAGTTAGTTCAATCGCTAATTCAACTGCAGCACCAAGCCCCCTACTAAATGGTTCTGGAAAATCGGATAAACTGACTTTTTTAATAACCTTCAACAAAAAAATACCCTTATTTTCCTTTTCTTCCATCTCTAAAACTTCAGCAAGGATATATCCACTACAATCTTTAAGAACGGGTATGCCCGAATCAAAGAAAACCTCTATGTCTTCTTTTTTTTCTTTTAACGCATATACTAAAAATAAAATAGGATCATAAACTATATTTATAGCACATTTTTTTGTTTTTTTTAGATTTTCATAGGTTTTACTTCCTTTATAGATTTTTACAATTGCTCTATCATCTTCGATAAAGTATATTCCCATTGGAGCTGCATTCGGCTTATTCTCGCTAAAAGTAGTTATTATTGTCTCATATATCCTCTTCTTCAACATCGTATTGGTCTTCGATTTCTCGATATCTCCTTTCGAATTCTCTTACCTTATCTACTTCTTCCTCACTTATCTCTCCATATCTCTCCTCATACTCCTCTATTTTTTCTTTAAGCCACCTAGCCAAATCTTTTGCTGCAAATGGCGTCAAAATTACGGTGATCGGAACAAAAAAGGTGGTCTTACCTTCATCGCTAGACTCTGCATGGCTGTAGAAATTTATTCTAAATTCCCCCTTTGAATACCCCCCAACTGAACCTGAAACATAAACCTTCTTGTAATCCTTAGAAAATTTTATCGAAATATCTTCCATAATTTCTTAATGGAATATGCCGGGGATATAAAATTTTTTATGGTCTCACTCCATAGAGGAGAGCCAACATTAAACTTGATGTAACCAAATCAGCAGTTGTTCCTGGATTCCACCTTCTTCTCCTCAGGTACTCGTCAAACCTTTCAATTTCCTCTGTTCTCATTCCATTTCTGATAATCTCTTTTGCCCTCTCTAACACCTCTTGAGCAGCATCGATTCCAAATTTTTTTGCAATTAGAGAGTCTGGTATTTTGGATAAAATCTCTAAAAAAGTATTTAGAATTGCTTTGTTTATGTCCTTTTCTTTCTTATATACCCTGATAATGGTTGGATATCCCAACTCACATGACACCTCCATTCTGGTTACGAGTTCCCTTGCAACCGAATCCTGAGATGAAAGTTTCATAATATCATAAAAAGTAATTTCCCTATCTAGAATTTCTGTCTTTGAAGAATCATCAAACACATCCAATTTACTTATCCTCGGTAAAAAGGGCTTTGCAATCCTGATGGCATCATAGAAATGCACCGCATCTAAAGGTGTCGTTTCTTTAACTATTTTATCAACATTTTTTCTTATTCTTGAGATACTAAATGTTTCTACCATGCCACATGCAGAAGATAAGGGAATTAAAAGCATTACAATTCCTAAATTTGTATTTCCTCCCAAATGCCATTTTTTTGTGTCTATAATAGCATTTTTTATCATTTTTCCTATTCCTATTTTAGATATCTCTAGTTCTCCTTTTGAAACCTTCCTACCTCTAATATAAGATTCTCTTATAGCTTCTCCTATTGCGGCTCCACTTGCAAGAAAATGCTCTAGTCTTGTATCTTCAAAATCTTTAAATCTGCTAACATTCCCCGGCTTTGGACAAGCAACTTCAAGAAGACAAGCCAACTGGGCGGAGATAACTACATCCTCCAGCTTCATACTCCCAATAGCTCCAATAAAAATTTTGCAAGCGTTTCTCTGTCTCGCTGCGTTTTCATTAAAATTTTAGTCTTGTATATCTCTATTTCTCGAGTTTCAACTTCCTCTTTTTCATCGACCACAAGCTTACTTATATATCCCCCGTAAATCTCTATCAGACTCTCGATAGTCGGCGTATAGCCCTTTGCTCTAAGAAATTTTTCCGCAGGCCCACTAACTGCCTTTCCTCTTATTAAAGGAGAGACCGCAACACATTTATCCATCTTTCTTTTTATTTCTCTCCCTATTTCCTTTATTGATAAAATAGGGAGGATACTGGTAATAGGATTGCTTGGACCGATTATTATTCCGTCAGCTTTTTTTATTGAATCCAAAGCATGAGAGCACGCCCTTGCCTTTTCTATTCCATCAAAATAAACATCCAATACCTCAAGCTCTGCCCTATTCTTCACAAGAAATTCTTGAATGTCCATCATCCCCCGGGGGGTGAGGATCATCGTTGTAACTTTATCATTACTCATTGGGAAAACCTTCACCTTAATTTTAAAGACCTTTCTTAACCTCTCAACAATCCCACAAAGTTTCATCTCTTTGAGCATTTCCCCTCTATATATGTGTATCGCTCTATCTTTATCCCCTATATTGAGAAACTCATCATACCCCAAAATCCTTAGCATTTCGTGGGTATTATAGGTGTCCCCCTTTAACCCATACCATCTATCTTCATCTATCAGTCCTGCCAATGCATAGAGTACGCTATCAATATCTGGAGAAAAGTATCCATGTGGAAGCCATTTGTCATCTGCGGTATTGACTATAACTGCCAATTTTTCTTCTTGATAAACCTCTTTCAGCCCCGATAGAAGCTTTACACCTCCTGTACCTCCACTAAGTAAAACGAGCATAGTATCACCTAATTATCTAAACAAATCCTCTTCTTTATTTCTTATTAAGTCAATTGCCCTCCCTCTACCCAGATACTTGCCCAACCCCCTTATAATTACTACCGGAATTTTTTCCCCAGCCTCTCCCATGAGCAATATGCCTAAGGAAGCTATACAATCACCCACAGCCACCCTTGTACTTTTTAACTTTTTCCCAAAGAGGTCAACGTCCCCCCTCCTATCTTTAAGAGCATCTATGCCAGAGGCTCCAATAGCTACACCTACCGAACCTTTTCTGAAAGGCCTACCCCAAGAGTCTGAAATAACAACTCCCACCTTAACCTTAAACTTTTTTTCTAGAAATCTCCTTATTTTCTCCGCACTCCTGTCTGGATCAGTAGGTAAAAGCTTAACTTTTCCATTCTCCACATTACTCTGGTCTATTCCAGCATTAGCACAAATAAATCCGTGCTTAGTTTCGCTAATAATAAACCCCCTTCCTTTTTTCACTATTTCATTTGACTCGTTTAATATTATTTCGATCAACCTCGGGTCTTTTCCTATTTCTTCAGCAAGCCTCTTTGCCTTTTCAGAAGGAGAAATACAAGATAACTCGATGACCCTTCCCTCGGACTTTGCAACAATTTTTTCTGTAACAACTATTATATCCCCCTCTTCCAATGACATGCCTTTTTCAATTAATGCTTTATATATAACCTCCCCCAAATTCTGTCCTTCCTTTATTAGAGGTAAATTATCCAGCCCTACAGCAACAATTTTATTCATACCATAAATATTTAATCCTTAAGATTTTTAAACAAATTCTATTAAAATGGTCGTGAGGGGATAAAGAAATGAGAGATGCTGAAAAAATACTGGTTGCACTATATTTTAAAGAAGCTTTCTCAGAAAGCTCGGCGATTCAGCCGATGGGGTGGATGAAAAGAGAAACAATAGATAAACTCGTAGAGAAAGGTTTTCTATCTAAATATCATGGAAAAATTTCTCTTACCTTGAAAGGTACGAATGCCGCTATGTTGATAGTTAGAAAAAAAATCGATAGTGGAGAGGGAATAGATAAAATAAAAAAAGAGATAGGATTTTAGATGGTAAGATTTTGGGAATCTGCTTGTGAAGGTTTGTGTAGAAACGTTCGGATGCACAATGAACCAGGGGGATAGCGAAGCCATTAAGGCGATCATCTCTAGAGAACATACTCTATGTGAAACCCCCGAGATTTGTGATGTTGTCGTAATAAATTCTTGCGGAGTTATAGAGAGAACGGAAAGGAATATTCTAAAGAGGATAAGAACCCTGAAGAACTTGGGCAAAAAAGTGGTGGTGGTGGGGTGCTTACCACGAATTAACCTACCCATACTACTAGAGAACAACGTGGATGCGATACTTTCTGGAAGAGCTCAGAATTCGCTATCCGAAGTCATAAAAAATTTAGAAAATGGCAAAAGGATAATAAAAATCGAAGAATTTCCATTTGATAGGTCGAGAAAACTCAGAAGAAAAGACAGCTGTATTGCAATAGTGAATATAGCTGAAGGCTGTCTAGGTAATTGCAGCTACTGTGCTACTAGATTTGCTAGAGGAAGACTGAAAAGCAGGAAGCTGGAGGAGATAATTAGAGAGATTAAAGAGTGCCTAAATCATGGATTTAAAGAAATTCAGATTACCTCACAAGATAATGCGGCATATGGGAAAGACCTGAGTTACAGGTTACCAGAACTACTAGAAGAAATAAGCTCGATCGAAGGAAAATTCAGAGTAAGGGTGGGGATGATGAATCCCGCCCATACCCTTGAGATTCTGGACGAACTTATACAATCCTACTCGAATGAAAAAATCTATAAATTTATCCACCTCCCCGTGCAAAGCGGCGATAATGAAATTCTAAGACACATGAACAGGGGATATACAGTTGAAGAGTTTTTAGAAATTGTAAATACTTTCAGAAATAAATTTAAAGATTTAACATTTTCCACAGACATCATTGTGGGATATCCTACTGAGGATGAAGATTCTTTCGAAACCACCTATGAATTTATAAAAAAAATAAAACCCGACATATTAAATATAACCCGATTTTCTCCTCGTCCAAACACTCCCGCCTCAAGGCTAAAGGATTTGCCAGACAGGATAAAAAAGGAACGCTCAAGACTACTCACTCATTTACTCAAAAAAATTGGTGAGGAAAAGAATAGAAAACTGATAGGTAAAAAATTTGAAGTCCTAACAGTCAAACCTGGGAAAAATGGAACATTGCTCTCAAGAACTAACTCGTATAGGCAAGTGGTTCTAAAAAATGGTAAAATAGGAGAATTCAGGAAAGTAAAAATAAAGGACGCCACATTTAGCTATCTAATCGGTGATGACGTTGCTTAATCCACTCAAAGAATTCTTTTAAGGTCTTCATAGATTCCTCATTTGTAACATATCCCATATGGATACTCACCCTGAAAGTTTTTCCAGGATAGAGGATGTAACTCAACTTTATTAATGGGAGTATAACCTTGGGATGGCCTCCACGTCCGGGATCAAAAGTAATAGAATATATGCTCCTGTTGTGCACTATTATCCTCCAGAATAGATGTATCTCACTATATCTCTCTCTAACAACCTCAAATGCCTCCCCACTCATTCTATACCGGGGAGGACAGAACACGGTTGGATAAAATCCGGCCTTGATAAATTCCTCGTCAGATTTTTCAACAAGCTTAATAGCGGTGCTCCTGTTGCAATTGAATTCAAATCCATTATGAGTATACCCATGTGCTCCAATAATCATTCCCCGCCTCTCATACTTCTCTAGCAATTTAACAAAATCTGGATAACTGGAGATAGGCTCTCTTTCATCCCTATTTGGAATAACAAATAAAATGATCTCATCAGCATAAGATACGGTACTTACAACTTTCTCAATTTTCTGAACCCCATACCCAGGGGAAACATCATGTATCTCGACAATTATTTCTTTTTCCTCAAATCCATGTAAAGAATACAATAATAAGAAGAAAAAAGAAAATATCCCCATAGTAGCAATCTTATATTTTACATTCATAAGACCCGCCTTATATACCACTGATGCGGGCGCCGGGATTCGAACCCGGGTCAGAGGCTTGGAAGGCCCCTGTCCTAACCAG
>CAZSVW010000013.1:0-16047 GCA_964610485.1 Candidatus Hydrothermarchaeota archaeon
GGAAAAATAAAAATGTCGTGTTCGGCATTTCGGACAAATATTTTTAAATTTTTGCTTAATTTAGAAGCCCAAGTAACAGCACCTGATGTTCTTGTTATAACAAATAAAAGAATTATCTGCTATAGACCTAAGCTCCTAGGATTGAAAAAAGATATTGAAGATTACAGGTATGAAGACATTGCAAATATAAGAGCACATAAGGATTAATTGCAGGTTCTATAGAAATCAAACCTACCTAAAAAGAGATTTCTTAAGGGCGCACGGCAAATACGGTTTATTATCTCAGAAGGAAGTTTCGAGAGCAGAACTCTTTCTAAAAATTCTTGCGGAAGAAAATAAAAAATCAAAAAATCTTGGGAAAAATCGGGACGGAAAGGTTACAAAAAAGTTTTCCTAATTTTGCAAAAGCTTCAAATAAATTTGAAATGCGGGGGGTGGGATTCGAACCCACGCAGGCACTAAGCCAGCAGATCTTAAGTCTGCCCCCTTTTCCGCTTGGGTACCCCCGCAAAAAATAGAAGAAAAAGCACGCCGGGGATGGGATTTGAACCCATGAGGAGCAAAGCTCCACAGGTTCTCCAGACCTGCGCCTTACCTGGCTAGGCTACCCCGGCTATTTAACTCCGAAGCTCTATCTCTATATGTACTCCGTCAGGAATGCGCACTCTCATTATCTGTCGCATTGTTCTCTCGTCTGCCTCTATGTCTATCAGTCGCTTATGGATACGCATTTCCCACTTTTCCCAAGTTGCTGTGCCGTCTCCCGATGGAGATTTTCTTACAGGGACTCTGAGCCTTCTGGTTGGGAGAGGTATGGGGCCAGAGATGTTTACCCCCGTTTTCCTGGCTATCTCTTTTACCTGCTCACATACCTCTTCAAGCTTCTTATGGTCGGTGCCACTGAGTTTTATCCTTGCCCACTGCATGTCCTTTCACTTCATTTTTTGGCAGGGACAACGTCTACAACCATTCCTGCAGCAACGGTCATGCCCATATCTCTAATTGCGAACCTACCGAGCGGTGGAATTTCCTTGACCTTCTCCAGTACCATAGGCCTCGTTGGCTGAACCTTTATCACACCGGCATCTCCGGTTTTAAGGAATTTCGGATTTTTCTCTATTATATTGCCTGTTCTTGGATCCAGTTTGCTTATCAGTTCTACTATCCTGCAAGCCACTTGAGCTGTGTGGGCATGGAACACCGGGGTATAGCCTACAGTTATTGCTGAGGGATGCTGTAGCACTATTATCTGAGCAGTGAACTCTTTTACTACCGTTGGTGGGCTATCTACGTGACCGCAAACATCCCCTCTCCTAAGGTCCTTCTTGCTCACTCCTCTTACGTTAAATCCTATGTTATCTCCCGGAACGGCCTTCTCGATGGGCTCGTGGTGCATCTCTATACTTTTAACTTCCCCGCTCACGCTTGGTGGTTCAAATATAACTTTATCTCCCACCTTCAGAACACCGGTCTCCACCCTTCCTACGGGCACTGTTCCTATCCCCGTTATCGAATATACGTCTTGAACCGGAATTCTAAGCGGCAAGTCTATAGGCTTTTCTGGAACCTTCAAACTGTTAATTGCCTCTAGGAGCGTTGGTCCATCCCACCACTTCAGATTTTCGCTTTTCTTTGTTATGTTATCTCCTTTTAATCCGGATATTGGAACATAGATTATGCTATCCTTCTTATATCCCACAATCTGGAATAGTTTTTCTAGCATGCTTTTGACTTCTTCGTATTTCTTCTGGTCGTAGTTCACAACGTCCATTTTGTTTATTGCGGCTATTATCTGCTGGATTCCCAAGGTTCTTGCCAAGAAAACATGTTCCTTGGTCTGAGGCATTAACCCGCCTTTCTCATCGCGCTGAGCAACGTCTACCACGAGTACTGCCGCATCCGCCTGGCTTGCGCCGGTAATCATATTCTTTATGAAATCTCTATGGCCGGGAGCATCTATTATGGTGAAGTAGTATTTGTCTGTCTCTAGCTTTCTATGGGCAATGTCTATCGTTAAGCCTCTTTCTCTTTCCTCTTTGAGCTTGTCCATCACGAATGCGAACTCAAACGTAGCCTTACCTAAGCGTTCTGCTTCCTCTTTTAGTTTTCTTATTGTGTGCTCATCTATTGCTCCAAGCTCGAAGAACAGCCTCCCTATAGTTGTAGACTTTCCATGGTCTACGTGTCCAATAAATACCAAATTTAGGTGGGGTTTTTCAACAGCCATCTTTCAACCTCCTTTTTTACAATAATCCTTTTCTCTCTCTAATCTTTTTTATAACTTCTTCTTGAAGCTCCTCTGGGAGCTTCTCATATCCGGCAAACTCTGTGCTCCACAGAGCTCTTCCTTCAGTCGCCGACCTGATATCGCCGGCAAATCCGAACATCTCCGCAACTGGACATTTTGCCTCTACTATCACCATGTCTCCCTCTTGTTCCATGTTGAGTATCTGTCCTCTCCTGCTTTGAATCTCTCTGACCACCGCACCCATATATTGCTGGGGTACGTGAATGAAAACTTTTTGTTTAGGTTCAAGGAGTACGGCCTTTGAATTTAGCATCGCTTGCCTTATTGCCTCTCTCACCGCCGGAATTACCTGAGCAGGACCGCGATGTATGGCATCTTCATGAAGTTTAACGTCTACAAGTTTAACCTTAACTCCGAGTACTCTCTCCTTAGCCAGCGGCCCCTCGTCCATCGCTTCGTGGAAACCTTCTTGGATTAATGGCATGGTCTCATTTAAATGTTGAATTCCCTTGGTTAGGTTGGTAAGCACATTATTTTCATATACTTCAACCGTTCCCTTTGCATCCTCTTTCTTCATACCGGCATTCCAGAGAGCTTTCGATAACTCTTTACCCTTCAATCGATGCGGAACAATCTCCCTCTCAACGAGAGATTTCAATACAGGTTTCTCAAGAGGTTCTACTGTAAAGTAAAACCTATTATGCTTGTTGGGAGATTTTCCTTCCACGGGTTCGCATGTAGCTTCTACACTTTCTCGGTATACCACTATTGGGGGAGAAACTTCTATGTCAACCCCCCTCTTTTTAATTCGATAAGTTATGACTTCCAGATGAAGCTCTCCCATCCCCGAAATCAGGTGTTCTCCGGTTTCTTCATTTATTTCAACCTTTATAGTGGGATCCTCTCTAGCCATTATCCTCAATACTTCAATGAGTTTTGGCAGATCTTTCATGTGTTTTGCTTCCACGGCAACCGTTACAACAGGTTCGGATACGTGTTTTATTTCCTCGAAGGGTTCTATCATGAAGTTCGGGTCGCAGACAGTTTCTCCAGCTCTGACATTCTTAAGTCCCGTGATCATCGCTATATTCCCAGCGACAACTCTATTGGTTGGCATTCTCTCTGGTCCGAAATAAACACCCACCTGCTGTACTCGGCATTTTGTTTTTTGGTTGTAGAGATAGACCTCCATTCCTTTTTCAATTGTTCCGGAGAAAATTCTCCCGGTAGCCACTTCTCCCGCCTGTGGGTCTATTCTCAAGTCGGTAATCATTATTGCCAGTTTACCCTTAGGATTGCAATTTATCAAATCCTTACCAGCCTCGCTCTCGGTATCTCCTGGCCAGATCGTTGGTATTCTATATTTTTGTGCTTCTATCGGGTTTGGAAGGTGTCTGATTACCATATCTAAAACAACTTCGTGTACTTTTGCTTTTTTGGCTAATTCCCTTTGATTTTCTGCTTTGCAATATTCAAATATATCTTTAAAGGTAATTCCAGTTTTTTTCATTAAAGGAACATTAATCGCCCATTTATGATAGGCAGAACCGAAACTTACACTCCCCTCTTCTACTTTTACTTTCCACTTGTCTTTAAATTCTGGAGGTGCCATCTTTTTTATTATCCTGTTGAATTCCTTGATTATATTCATGAATCTAATTTGCATTTCCTGGGGTGTTAGTTTAAGCTCATTGATAAGCCTATCAACTTTATTTATGAATAGGACGGGTTTGACTCTCTCCTTAAGAGCCTGTCTTAATACGGTTTCTGTCTGAGGCATTACCCCTTCTACTGCACATACCACTACTATAACCCCGTCTACAGCACGCATCGCCCTTGTGACGTCTCCCCCAAAATCCACGTGTCCTGGAGTATCTATCATGTTTATGAGGTAGTCTTTCCCTTGGTAGGTATGCACCATGCTCACGTTTGCAGCATCTATTGTTATTCCTCTAGCCTGTTCTTGTTCATCAAAGTCTAAGTATAGTTGTTTTCCAGCTAACTCCTCGGAAATCATACCACATCCGGCAAGCAACGTATCGCTAAGTGTGGTTTTTCCATGGTCGATATGTGCCACTACTCCCATGTTTCTGATGAATTCTGGCTTTTCCATGAGCATAGTGATCTTTTTTACCATTTCTTCTCTTCTTCCCATTTCAACTACCTCGCGGCTTTCGCTATCCTTTCAATTTCCTCTTTTTTGGCTATAGAATAACATTTAATATCGTATTTGGCAGCAGAAATTATTTCATCAGCAAGAGCCTCTTCTATAGATTTTTTGCTTCTAAATGCAGATTTTGCTGCACCTATCGTGATAAACCTGAGGGCCAGATCTAATCTACGCTGCGGAGAAACATCCACGCTTTGGTGATATGCGATACCTCCATATTTTATTCTGGTGGTTTCTTCTCTTGGTGCAGCATTTATTAGAGCATCAACCAAAACTTGAATAGGATTTTTTTTGGTTCTTTTTTCTATAATTCTAAATGCTTCCTTAACAATGTTATACGTTAGGTGTTTTTTACCGCAGTTTCTTCCGCTAGTTCTCTTGTGTTTTTTACCTTCGTGTCCGGTGCTCATCAGCTTATTTATCAACCTTTCGACCACATTGACCTTAGATTTTCCAAAAGGTTCGGTATGTCTGCCACACGTATGAGGGACGTACACCGGCTTGAGGCATATGTATGCTTTTAGTCCAGGATCACGCACCTCAATATTGGAGGTGTCCCATATCCCAAAAATCTTTATTTCTTCCATTGCATCACCTGATGGGTTTCTCCTTCCTTCCCCTGACAAGGTCCTTAAGTGCTACATTGTTTACCATCACAACTCTATATCTCACTCCGGGGAGGTCTCCATAGCTCCTTCCCTTTCTCCCTCCGATCCCTTCGATTATAACTTCGTCATGTTCGTCCACAAAGTTAATAGCGCCGGTACCTGGGCAAAAAGCAGTAACCTGCCTACCATTCTTTATTAGTTGAACTTTGACACATTTCCTAATTGCTGAGTTTGGCTGTTTTGCTTCTATTCCTACTTTCTCTATTACAATTCCTCTAGCCATCGGAGCTCCTTCTAGTGGGTCGCTTTTCTCCTTTAACCTGAGCATCCTCCTTTTATATTTCTGGTCGCTCCATCTGAACTCTTTTCTTCTGCGCTTCAATTTTCTACCAGCAAATTCTCCAGTGGGTTTCTTCGCCATAATCCCGAACCTCTTGCCCTTTATATAACTATAACATCATCAATTTTGTGGTGTCTTTTTGCGAGATACTTAACTTTTTGAATATTTTTCCCTCCTCTGCCTATTGCGTATGCTCTATCCCTGTCATCTATGTCTACTCTAGCAATTTTCTTATCGTTTTTTTCTATGATTATCACATCCCTAACTCTCAGAGGTTTAAATAAATTTTTAATGAATTCCTTGGGATCGTCCGAATGTTCTATAATTTCTATTTTTTTACCAAGCAGTTGTCGTATCTTTTGAACATTTGCTCCTTTTCTCCCTATGGCTAGCCCCATGTCTCCTTTTCTCACAATAAACGTAACCTTATTTTCTGAATCATCCACAACACAATCCTTAGTTATCGCACCTGTTATACTTTCAAATAGGGCGATGTGACGGATTTCCTCTGAACTTAACTTCAAGGTGTCCATTTTCCACTACCTCCTCCTTTCAAGTTCTAGGATACTGGATTCACCAGGGTCTATTATCCCAAGCATCGATATCACGTAAGGTTTTCCACAAACCGAACCGAGTTCTAGACTTGTTCCTTCAAATTCAAAAAAAGGTACATTCATTACTCTAGCATAATAAACTAGGTCCTCTTTAAGATCCTTGGGACAGTTACTTGCCACCACCACAAGCTTTACCTCTTTATTTTTTACAGCCCTCAAAGTCTCTCTATGCCCTATAGTTACTTTTCCGGTATCTACGGCAAGTCTAATTTCTCTCTCTATATTCATCGCTTTACCTCCGGTCTGCGCATTACGAGTTCAACCATTCCGGTTCCCAGTTTGACAGGTTTTCCCACTATTACATTCTCCACTATACCGTTTAATTCGTCTATTTCTCCCCTCACTCCAGCTTTAAGCAGATGGTCAACGGTTATTTCAAAGGCCGCTCTAGCTAATACAGAAGCTTTTTCTCCACTCACACCGTGTCTGCCGATAGCTTTTACAGTACCATCAACACACATCATCTCGGCTACCAGCATTATATGTCTTACATCCACCGTGAGCCCCTGTTCTTCTAGTGTATCTAAGATCTCATTTATTATTGCATTTCTGGCAGCTTCTATACCCAGAGTTTTTTCTATTTCCATTATATCATTTGTTTTTGTTTTTGTAGCGTCTACTCCCTTTATTTTAAGTACATCCTTAAGATTGGACCCTTCTGTATATATTACGTAACCTTCTTCTTCTTTTCTCATCACTACCCTTGTTATACCCTTTATCCCACGAATGTATGTATCTCTTACCTTATTTAGAAGTTTTCTTAAATTTTTTATTGAAGGCTGTTGAAGTTTGAGTGAAATGGTATTATCATCATATTCTATTTCCGCTTTAAATCTTGAAATTTTCTTAACTATATCCTCCACACTCAGTTCATGCTTTTTAAGCTCCTCTTCATCTAAGAAAAGGTATACCTTACCATCAATTAGGTCTATTTCGGTACCTTTAAGTAAATTTTCAACAGTAACTGTTTCTATTTGCCTTGCGATATATTTTGCTTTTTCTCGATCTTTGGCGTACTCTTCCTGTAAGTATATCGTCATACTCGGAGTAGACGGTTCTTTCCTCGCATCCACGATTTCTATAATCCTAGGAAGACCTAATGTTACGTTTAGTTCGGCAACACCCGCATAGTGGAAGGTTCTCATGGTCATCTGTGTCGATGGTTCCCCTATGCTCTGAGCTGCAACCACTCCCACAGCTTCACCGGGTTCTACCATCGAATACTCATATTTCCTTATAACCTCTTCTATTATCTCCTCTAATTCCTCTTTTGTTACTCTAATTTGTGAAAGCTCGGTCTCTAGGTTTTGTATTACTCTCTTTGGGACTTTGCCATTTAGCTTTTCTAATTCTCTTTGAATTTCATCTTTACTGAGAAATCGCACTTCTCCTCCTCCCTATAACCTTGTCTATAATCTTTTTAACATTTACCGTTTCTCCCCAGTCGGTTTTTGACGGATCTGCTCCATCTTCTCCGTGTTTGAATTCTATAATGATCCCCCTGGTATCTCTTACTGTACCATCATACTCCACTTTGAGGTCTTGCAGCGCATTAATTAATCTCCTCTGCATATATCCGCTCTGAGAAGTTCTAACAGCAGTGTCTACTAGTCCTTCTCTCCCTCCCATGGCATGGAAGAAATATTCAAGTGGATTTAATCCTTTTTTATAACTCGATTTTACGAATCCTTTCGCTCTAGCTCCTATTTCTCCTTTCTTAAAATGAGGAAGTGTTCTCCTATTGTACCCTCTCTTGATTCTCTCTCCTCTGACCGACTGCTGTCCTACGCAGGCTGCCATTTGAGTTAAATTTAGTAAACTTCCTCTTGCTCCGGTAATGGCCATTATTCTTGCCCCGTTAATCTTACCTTTCTGCTCGGATTCTGCTTCTAAGTATTCATTTGCTATATTTCCGGCTTTGTCTCTGGCCTCACTTAAAGTTTGCATTATTCTCATCTCTAATGTTTCCTCAAGTGTTCTACCCGGAAGAACTTCAAGTATTCCCTCTTTATATGCTTCTATAAGATTTTTAACTCTGTCCTCGGCTTTTGCCAGTATTTCCTCAATTCTCTCTTCCGCTTCTCTTGGCAGGTCTTCGTCGTCTACACCAGTAGAGAAACCTTTCCTATTTATTACCTCAATGGCAAGCCTTGTAATCCTATCTAAAAATTCCCTTGCAACGTTTGTTCCATAATCCTTAACTATCCTATCTAGAAGCTCTCCAGCAAATGCGCCGAAGGATTTTTCATCCATAGTTCCGCATATAAGCTGCCCATTTCTTATAACCACATACGCATCATATTCACATTTTTCTTTTTTACACTCCGAGCATTTTTTGCATATCTTGGCTTTGTATGTTAAATTCAAGTCTTTGGGCAGGAGCAAGCTGAAGAGTTGCTTCCCCGTATAGTATTCTTCTCCATTTTCATCTTTTAGGGGTTCAGGAAGTTCTACATATATCCCAGCCTTATAAAGTATATCAAAGGCCTCTTTTTTTGTAAACTTGGTATCTCCTCTAGTTAGCAGATATGCTCCAGAGATATGGTCATGGATTCCCCCTATTATAGGTCCACCGAATCTTGGTGAGAGGATTTGCTCTTGAACTCGCATTAAGACTCTGGCCTCTGCCCTTGCTTCCTCTCCTTGAATAGCATGCAAGTTCATTTCATCTCCATCAAAGTCCGCATTATAAGGAGGACAGACGCAGAGATTGAGTCTGAATGTTTTATAAGGCAGCACCCTAACTTCATGTGCCATGATGCTCATCCTATGTAGACTTGGCTGACGATTAAACAAAACTATGTCTCCATTTTGAAGATGTCGATGAACTATCCATCCTATATCGATTTTTTCTAGAATTTCTCCGATTTTCTTGACTTTTCCCAGTCTTATTCTTTTTCCATCGGGAGTTTCTACATAGTTTGCACCCGGATATTTATTTGGACCATTCTCAACAAGTTTCTTTAGATAATCTATATTGAAAGGAGTTACTCTCACAGGAACTGTAAGTTCTTTTGCTATAACTTCTGGAACACCCACTTCATTTATACTTAGATTCGGGTCAGGAGAAATAACCGTTCTGGCTGAAAAGTTGACTCTTTTCCCCGAAAGGTTACTTCTGAATCTTCCTTCTTTACCTTTAAGCCTTTGAGATAAAGTTTTAAGAGGTCTTCCAGAGCGGTGTCTAGCTGGAGGAACTCCCGCCACTTCGTTGTTAAAGTAGGTAGTAACGTGATACTGGAGAAGTTCCCAGAGGTCTTCAATTATGAGTTGTGGTGCACCCGCTTCAATATTCTCCTCCAACCTTTGATTTATCCTTATTATATCCACGAGTTTATGTGTAAGGTCATCTTCACTTCTTTCCCCAGATTCTAGGGTGATAGAAGGCCTAACAGTAACCGGAGGAACGGGAAGAACGGTAAGCACCATCCATTCTGGCCTTGCTACCTCCACATCAAATCCCATGGTTTCGGCATCTTCGTCTGTTATCTTCTCTAATCTTTCTCTGATATCTGAAGGTGAAAGTCTTGTTTTTTCTTCAAAAAACGTAGTAGGTTTTTCAAATTTAATTTCTTTCTGTTCTTCTCCGCAGTGAGGACATTTTTTATATGTTTTTGCTTGTTTAAACAATTCTTCGATTATTTCATCTTCATTTTTTCCGAGTTTTTTAATGCGTTTAAGTTCTTTTCTGAATTCTTTAATTTTCTCGTCGGGTAACAATATTCTAGAACATCTCCTGCATATGCATTTGAGGATCTTACTTATGAGCTTAGCATAACCCACATGGATAACTGGACGAGCTAATTCTATATGCCCAAAATGTCCAGGACATTCTCCCACCCTTCCTCCGCATGTTTTGCACCTTAGTCCGGGGTCTACTACTCCGAGCCTTGGGTCCATAAGCCCTCCTTCGATGGGGTATCCATCTTCATCGTAAGTATCGGCGGTTATTATTCTGGCTTCTGACATTTTTCTGATATATTCTGGAGACAACAGTCCAAACTTTAATTTTTCTATATTTTTTGGAGTTATTCTAATATTTATCCCTCCATTAAGCTTTATCTCCAAGTATAAGCTTTGGATAGATACATAGAGATTTTAATTCGTCTAATAAAAGCTTAAATGCATAGGAAACTTCTATTTCTGCAGCATCTACATTTCTACCACATATTGAGCAGTATACGGTATCTCTTATCTTGTCATATACAGCTATTGACCCGCAATTTTCGCAGACTAACATTATATGCTTATCAGACTCGTCCAGAAGCCTTTCTTTGAGGAGCAATGCGGCACCATAGCCTATAAGGCAGTCTCTTTCCATCTCTCCAAATCTGAGACCCCCTTCTCTTGCCCTCCCTTCCGTTGGTTGGCGTGTCAATACTTGCACAGGACCCCGTGAGCGTGCATGTATCTTACCAGCTACCATATGGTGGAGTTTCTGATAGTAGGCTATGCCTATAAATATCTCTGCTTCTATTTTCTCTCCGGTTATTCCGTTGTACATAACTTCTCTGCCAGTATGTTTGAATCCCAGCTTTTGCAAAGCCTTTCTCAGAGCCTCTTCGGGTTCTCCAGAGAAAGCAGTACCATTCACTCTCCTACCCTCTAATGATGCTACTTTTCCTCCAAGCATTTCCAATATTTGCCCTACAGTCATTCTAGAAGGTATGGCATGGGGATTTATCACAAGGTCGGGAATAATCCCATCTTCGGTAAATGGTAAATCTTCTTGCGGAACTATTGCACCCACTACTCCCTTCTGTCCATGTCTGGATGCAAATTTATCTCCCAGCTCCGGGATACGCTGGTCTCTCACTCTAACTTTCACCAATCGATTTCCTCCGCCTCCTTCTGTTATCATCACCATGTCTACCATTCCGCCCTCACCATGTCTGACGGTCACCGAAGTTTCTCTTCTTTTTTCTCTTGTGATTCCGTATTCGCTGATCTCTTCGAGAAATCTGGGAGGTGAAGTTTTTCCAATGATCACCTGCCCAGATTTAACTTCGATTTCAGGTTCAATTAACCCATCTTCTCCGAGGTCTTTATAGTCTTCTTCACTTCTATATCCTCTAACTTCTTGATCAGGTATTTCAAATCTGTCAACCTGACCTCCTGGATATCTCCTCTCTTCAGCTTCATAAGACCTAAAGAAGGTGCTTCTTGCGAGTCCTCTTTCTACAGAGGCTTTGTTTAAGATTAAAGCATCCTCCATATTGTATCCCTGATATGAAATAACAGCCACAACAAAATTTTGACCGGCAGCTCTATTGTCATAGCCTATTGTATCCATAATTTCCGTTTTCACTAGAGGAATTTGAGGATAGTGAAGAAGATGCGCTCTGGTATCTGTTCTATACTTATAATTTGAGGCATATAGGCCTAAAGCCTGTTTGCTCATCCCCGCCCCCATAGTATTCCTCGGAGAAGAATTATGTTCCGGATAGGGGATGATAGAAGTGCATACACCAAGAATGAGAAGAGGATCAACCTCTAAATGTGTATGTTCGGGTGTAAGTTCATCGGGAGTAACTGCGATATATGCATTTTCCTCCTCTTCTGAATCCAGATATTCTACCACACCTTTTTTGACCAAGTCATCCCATGTAAGTTTCCCTTTTCTTAAATCTTCTATATCTTCCTCTGTTATTTTGGGTTTTCCATTTTCTACTACTATAAGTGGTCTTCGAGCCCTTCCAGCATCACAATTTATATAAACTTCGTTAGTGTCCTCATAGTAAGCTACATTAACTTGATTTGATAGTTCTCCTCTTCTTCTTAATTTCCTTATCTTGTCTACCAACTCCACGGGGTTGGGATGTCTGCCTATCAGCCTGCCGTTGATGTATACGTTAGCTTCCACGTTTAAACCCCCTTCTCTATCGGTTTTACCCCTAACCTATATAGAATCTTCTCAACCTTATTTTCGTCCACTCCCGTTGAAAATTCGCTCGAGAGGGCGAGATTTTTGACAAGTCCGCAGTTTGGACCTTCTGGTGTTTCGCTTGGACATATCCTCCCCCACTGGGTTGGGTGCAGATCTCTGGCCTCAAAATGAGGCTGAGACCTTGAGAGAGGAGAAACAACTCTCCTAAGATGGGACATTATAGATAGATAGTTGGTCCTGTCCAGCAGTTGACTTACACCAGCTCTTCCGCCAACCCAATTTCCTGTAGCTAGTGCATGCCTTATCCTTTCCGTAAGTACATCTGCTCTTACTATGGTATCTACGGTAGGTTCTTTTCCTCTGACTACACTCCTTTCAAGCTGATATTTCATATCTCTAGTTAGATTATAAAAAGCAACCCTAAATAGGTCTTCCATCAAATCTCCAGCTAGTCTCAATCTTTTATTAGCATAGTGGTCTTTATCATCGGGTTCTCTTCTTCCGAGTGCAAGCTCTATCACCCTGAGAACCATCCTCCCCAAATAGTAAGCTTTTTTTATTCTATCTTCAGGCTCCACTCCTAGATGGGGAAGCAGATACCTATCTATTACTTGTTCAGCCCTCTTGAGCCTATATTCTCTCGTTTGTCCTGCTGCAACTTTCTTTCCTATCACTTCCATTGCAGCTTCTTTGGTCTTTATTTCTAGATATTCCTCTATATTCTCAAGTACATGCTGTACAACCTCCCTATCTTCCGAGACAGCATTAACAATGTCTTGGTCAGTTTCAAGTCCCAATGCTCTCATTAATATCGTAAATGGAATCGTCCCGGGTACAGAGGGGAAGGAAACCCCGATAAGACCATCCCTATCCCTTTCAACGGTAACAAGTGCCCTAAATCCTCCTCTCTTAGAGAATACTTTTGCTATTTCAGTAACTTTCGAATACCTTTCGGTCTTTTCTAACATTATCTTATTTGGTGCAAGATCCTCTATTATAACCAGCACCCTTTCTGAACCGTTGACTATAAAATATCCTCCGGGGTCTAACGGATCCTCTCCAGCTTCAACCAGCTCTTTTTCATTCATTCCATATAAATTGCATATCTTAGATTTCACCATTGTTGGTAGCATGCCAATTTGCACAGGTTTCCATTTCCCTTCTTTCCATTCCTGAACCAGTCTCATTTCTAGTGTGATGGGGGAAAAGTAGTTTAAATTTCTCAATCTCGCTTCTCTTGGTAGGATTCTGTTTTTAGAGCCATCAGCCTCTACGACTACCGCATTGCCCACTTCGATTTTTCCAAATTCTATATCTATACCTACATCTGTTTCCACTCTACCTATTTCATTAATAATGCTTTGCAATCTATTTTCTACAAAGTCATTGAAGGAGTCCAAGTGTTGTCTGACTATCTCACGTTTCTGTAAAAAACTTCTTAAAATGGGCCTTGTGTCTATCACGTTATCTACCTCACCCACTCACTACAACTCTATAAAATATGCTCTCGCCCGCAGTAGGACTCTTTCTTGTTATTTTAATTACATCACCTACTTTTGCGCCAATTTTTTTTACCATCGGGTCTGAAGCTAAAATTTTTGGAAGCTGGCTTTTAGTTATATTGTATTTCTCTAATAGTTTCTTTACCTCCTCTTCAGATAGTATTTCATGTTTGGGAACGAGTATATGTTTCGATATATCCACTTTCAATTTCACATTCCCCCGGTATTGGTTGATGCGGGCCCGAGGGGATTTGAACCCCTGACCCTCGGCTTAAAAGGCCGACGCTCTGACCAGACTGAGCTACGGGCCCCTCTACTATCTAACTCTAGAAGAAGTAACACACCTAATCCCATATCCTTTCCACTTCCACCTTCATTCTCAACCTCTGAATGACGCCCTGGTCGGGATTTGAACCCGAGTCACGGGAGTGACAGTCCCGTATGATAGGCCGCTACACCACCAGGGCTTTATAAGTATAATGGGCTGGCAGCGTCCCCGGCTTCCCGCGGGCTCCCGCACCGCAGTACAACCGGGATCGCTGGAGGGCTTAACTTCCGTGTTCGGAATGGGAACGGGTGTGGCCCCTCCGCTATGGCCGCCATACCCGAATTGTTATCTCTTGCATAACGAATATAAAGATTATTGGATAATGAAGGTTTATAATGAAAGTTTCATTTATAATTTTGGCGGGTGGTAAAAGCGAGAGAATGGGTAGGGACAAACGTTATATAAAGTACAAGGGGAAATACTTCATAGAGCATGCGGTGAGACTTGCGGAGAAAATTTCAGACGATGTGATAATATCTGTGGATCGGAAGGAAAATTTTGGAAAATTTAGGGTTGTAGAGGACATAATTAACGTTAGAGCTCCGATTATAGGGCTATTTTCTTCAATGAAACATTGTAAATATGAATATACATGTGTAATTCCTTGCGATGTTCCATTAGCTAGGAGTGGTGTTTTTAGATATCTAATCAAGAAAGCTAGAGGGGTAGATGGTGCTGTCCCAAGAAATGGAAAATATATAGAGCCGCTCATCGCAGTCTATAAGGTTAAAAGCATGCTGCTTGCATGCAAAAATGCAATCGCAATGGGAGAATATAGGTTATATAAGGTTATTAGGAATCTTAATATAAATTTTGTTGAGTTTGATGAACTTAAAAGATTTGATCCAGATCTCTCAACTTTTAGGAATATCAATACTCCCAAAGATTTGGAGGAGCTAGAGAGTGAGGGTTAGGGGAAAAGGGTTTAAAGAAGCAATTTCGGTAAGTGAAGCATTAAAAATCGTGCTGGATAATATTAGAGAACTTAAGACAGAAAAAGTCAGCTTGGATAAAGCCCATGGCAGAGTTCTCGCAAGAGATATAGTTGCAAATATAGATGTACCTCCATTCGATAGAGCGGCGATGGATGGATATGCAGTAAGGGCTAAGGATACATTTGGTGCATCGCAGACGAATCCGATATATCTCAAACTAAAAGGAGAAGTGAGGATCGGGGAGAGTGAAAATATAAGATTGGAGAAGGGGGAATGCGTACGAATCTCTACGGGAGCTCCTTTACCCGATGGAGCCGATGCGGTGGTAATGTACGAATATTCCAATGAACTCGATGGGGAAATTGAAATTATAAAACCAGTAACTCCGGGAGAAAATGTTTCTTTTGCTGGAGAGGACATAGAAAGGGGAAAAGTTATCCTGAAAAGGGGGAATAGGCTTAATCCCTATGATTTGGTAGTATTGGCCTCTCTGGGCATGAGAGAAGTTGAGGTATATAAAATCCCCAAGTGCGTTATCATATCAACTGGAAACGAGCTAGTTGAAGTAGGAGATGAGTTAAGGAAGGGAAAAATATATGAGAGCACCAGTTATATGCTATCGGCTTTAATTAAGACTGCGGGTGGATATGGAATCAGGAAGGGAATAGTGAGGGATGTAAAGGAAAAAATAAAAGAAGCGCTGGAGGCTTGTCTTCACTTTGATATGATAATAATAACTGGCGGCAGTTCGGTAGGCTTATACGATTTAGTTCCGGATGTTGTATCAGATTTAGGAGAACTTTTTTTTCATGGAATAAATGTTAGACCCGGAAAACCGACGGGATTCGGCATTGTAGAGGAAAAACCAATTTTCATACTCCCCGGAAACTCCGTAGCTTCTTTTGTTGCATTTGAAAGTTTAATACGTCCAGCTTTGCAGAGAATGCAAGGTCAAGAACATGGTCTGTATTCAGTATATCCAAAGGCTGAGGGAACTTTGATAAGAAAGATTCCTTCAGAAATAGGAAGAAGGGACTTTGTGAGAGTAAAGTTCGATGGAAAATTCGTAGAACCAATACGGGTTGGAGGGGCAGGAATCATATCTACTCTAGTCAAAGCAGATGGGTTTGTCGTAGTTCCCGAGAATGTTGAGGGTTTTGAGAAAGGAGAGAAGGTAGAGGTTAGACTATTTTTAAGTTCTATTCTATGAGTATTTTCCCACTTCTCAGTATTAGTATTTCAAAATCCTTTATTATTCTATTCCCAAACACCTTATCTCTCGCATTTCTCCTTATCAATCCAATAATTGAGGTGGAGTCATAGATAATTTTTATTCCATGTTTGTTTCCTGTAGAAAATAACAATGCGGGAACATCAAATATGTTTGTACCTCTCCTTATTTTGACCTTTATTGG